>NZ_FWWY01000001.1:2839443-3018910 GCF_900176145.1 Sulfobacillus thermosulfidooxidans DSM 9293
TGGTCGCTCGAATAATGTCCTGTGCTCGCTGTGCGACCTCGGACGAACTGACTAAACCAATGTCAGGTAGGCCACGGCTTGCCGTGTAAGCTGCGCCTGATAGGTATAAAGCCTGAAAGCCCACTGATTTAGCAACGAGAGCGGCCATAGCGTCGTGTGCACCTGGAATTTTTAAAATATGTTGGCCTTGCATCAATATGCGAAATTGTTCGGCCAAATCTTTCTGCGATAAGGGTTCTTCAAAAAGCCAAGCCATCTGGGACACCTCCTTGCTATAATTTCCATGGTTTAATAAAATCGAGCACACTCACATTGTCGAAATCCGGTTCATGGAATAATTGCAACAAACAATCTACCTTGTTAGGAACGTACCACGATAGTAAATTCGAATGAAGTTTTTGCATCAAAGGTTCTTCGGCTTCGTGGCGGCGGTTGCGGTGGCCAATGGGGTATTCGACGGTAATTTTTGGTGTCATGGATCCATCTTGAAAATAAATCTGAATGGCGTTGGCAATAGAGCGTTTGTCTGGATCCAGATAATCCTGGGAAAATTGCGGATTTTCTTTTACCGTCATCTTGGCACGTAAGCGATCAATCTCGGGATTCATGGCGGCTTCATCTAAATAATCTTCCGCGGTTAAAGATCCTTTTAATAAACCCACGGCGGTCATATATTGCAGACAATGATCCCGGTCGGCGGGATTCTGTAACGGGCCCGTTTTGTTGATGATGCGCATGGCAGATTCTTGTGTTTCAATAACGATTTCGGCAATGTCATCGAGACGTTGGGAAACTAGTGGATGAAGTTGAATAGCCGCTTCTACGGCCGTTTGCCCGTGAAATTCCGCAGGATATGAAATTTTAAACAAGACATGTTCAATGACATACGAACTCAAAGGTTGAACCAAGCGAATAGGATTGCCACCCATGACGACATCGTTAAAACCCCATTCAGGTGCCGAAAGGGCTGTCGGATAACCCATCTCACCGGTTAAAGCCAAAAAACTGAGGCGTACAGCACGACTGGTTGCATCCGCCGCAGCCCAAGATTTACGTGATCCGGTATTGGGAAAATGGCGATAGGTTCTTAAACTGCCGTTATCAATCCATGCGTTGGACAAGGCATTAATGATTTGTTGACGGTTAGCTTCGAGTAGATAGGCGCTTAGAGCAGTGGAAGCAATTTTTACAAAGAGAACATGATCTAATCCGACACGGTTTAAACTGTTGCCCAAGGCGAGGACTCCTTGGATTTCATGCGCTTTAATAATGGCCGTGAGGACCTCATGCATGGACACAGGAGCGCGACCTTCTTGCATGTTCTGCTGGCTTTTCCAAATTGCTGTGGCCAAAATCGCACCAATGTTGTCAGAAGGGTGGCCCCATTCTTGGGCGAGCCAAGTGTCGTTATAATCCAGCCATCGGTTCATACAACTAATACTAAAGGCGGCTTGAATGGGATCGAGTTCAAGATATGTGCCGGGAATGGGGCACCCTCCTGAAGATGAGGTTCCTGGAACCCATGGTCCGATGAGTTTCCGGCATTCTGGATAATTGAGAGCCAATATTCCGGACCCCATCGCATCAAATAAGACCCATTTAGCCATATGATAAGCTTCTTGACTCGTTATAGGAGTTGTCAAGACATAATCGGCAATTTCTGTTAACACGCTATCCGGCACCATTGCGGCTTCGCCTGTATGATGTGACAATCACAACAGTCCTTTCTCATCTTAAATCCCGTGACAATCTTATCCGTACATAGCCTGGGCTGACACGTGTCGTTAGGGGTGTAAATTCCGTGGCCCTGTATAGAGAACTCGGGGACGGAATAACCGGTTATGCTCATATTGTTCACGAACGTGAGCCACAAGTCCCGCCGTGCGAGCCGCAAAAAAGATCGGCGTGTACAGTTCAATGGGCACGTCGAGCAAATAATAGACAGGAGCGGCATAGTAATCTAAATTCGGGAATAAACCTTTTTCCCGTTGCATCACTTCTTCGCCTTTGACACACATTTCGTACAGGTCGTGGTGCCCTTTGATGGCAACAAGCTCTTTTAAGGATTCCTTCATCAAAAGAGCACGGGGATCGGGCTTTCGCATATAAACGCGGTGGCCAAACCCCATTATCCGTTCTTTTTTGGCTAATTTCTCCATGAGATACGGTTCGACCTGATCCGGGCTTTGCATTTCTAAGAGCATTTTCATTACGGCCTCATTAGCGCCACCATGTAATGTGCCTTTGAGAGAGGCAATGGCTCCCACTAAAGCTCCATACATGTCGGATAATGTTGAAGCGATGACGATCGCCGTAAAAGTGGAATTAGGCATCTCATGTTCACTGTATACCGTCAGTAACTGATCAAACGCTCGCGTTTCGGTATCGTCGGGTATTCGGCCTGTGATCATTTGAAGGAAATTGCGGGAATAACCGAGTGTGGGGTCAGGATAAATCACCGGCTCATGATTTTGGATATGGTAGCTGTTGGCGACGATCGTTGGCATAGTGGCCAAAAGGGTCAAAGCTTGCCGCCACGTATTGTCAGGATCGCGGTCAGTTAAGGCAGGATCAAATGTCGCTAATGCGGATAGCCCGGTACGTACAGCATCCATCAAATGCGTGTGAGGGCCGAGTGAGCCCATAATTTGGAATATTTCTTCGGGGACCTTTTGCTCAGCAGTCAATTGCTCCGTGAAGGCGTTATATTCTGTTTCTGTTGGCAGATGTCCAGCAACAAGCAAATAGGCGACGCGTAAATAGTCCACTTTGGTTGCGAGTTCGATGAGATCATATCCGCGAATTACGATTTGTTCTTGTTCAACATCGAGATAAGATAAGGTCGTTTCGGTGGCAATGACCCCTTCTAGTCCGGGACGATAATTTTGGTCTGACAATATTTTCACGTCCTTTCATATCATCAATCGTCGTATTGAATAAAATACCACAGCCGTTCTATTCGGATCACTTGCGTGATGAATTCACACAATTGCGAGATTTAGTGATGATTCGAGCGAGAAAAAATCACATCAACTTTCCCATCAGATGTTAACGTGATGGGAATTGAGAGGATCGCGTGGTGAATTCGGCTACTGGGCACGACGTTATTGTTTAAGGAAACATGGTGAATTGTTCCACTAATCGGTCCGATGCGTAAAATAACTGGCTGATTCATGATATCACGATAGAACTCTCGCCGAATCCACTGCCATGATACCGATAACGAATCCTCCGTCGTGTGTACGGAAAACTGGATTAAGGAAAAACTTCCGTCTTGGTAAGCCGTAGTCCGTCCATCATCGACGTACAGATCAAAGCGGCCATGACCCGGAAGAACCCATAGTGAAGCCGGCCAAGGACTGGTATCCCTCCAATATTGGGTCGAAAGGATTCGGGGAGCCAAAGGAATTATGGCACCCTGTCGAATAAACAGAGGCAATTGCTCTAAAGAGGCCTCAACCTCTATTTCTTTAGGACCCTCGAGCCATTGACGGTTCCATATATCGTACCAGAGGCCAGGAGGCAAGACAACGTGGCGCCGGGTTGCTCCTTCACGGAGAATTGGCGCAACCAGAAAATCCTCTCCGACAAAAAATTGGTCATCAATATTCCGCGCCTTGTCTGAAGGGTCATACCAACACAAAGGTCGCATCATGGGCGCACCATCGATGTGGGCTTGATACATCAAGGTATACCAATAGGGCAGTAAACGGTAACGATATTGGATATAACGACGTGCTATGCGCAGCACATCTTCACCAAACGCCCACGGTTCGTGACGCACTGTATTAATAGCGGTATGGGCCCGGGCAAAAGGAAAAAAGACGCCCATTTGAATCCACCGAGCAAACAGTTCTGGGGAAGCATTATCGAGAAACCCTCCAATATCCGGTCCTACCATAGGAACGCCGGACAATCCTAAGTTGAGACACATGGGAATCGATAAAGCTAAATGCTCCCACGAACTGGTATTGTCCCCTGTCCATACGGCTGCGTAACGTTGGATACCGCTAAAACCGGAACGGCTCAGGATAAAAGGCCTGAGGGATGACGCATGACGAAGTCCCTCAAAGGTCGCCTGGGCTTCTAATAACGCATAAAGATTGTGTACCAGATAGTGGGGTAATTCCTTGCCGGATGAAGTACGGTGAACAATGCCCACTTCTTCATCCGGATGACATGCCCGTTCATTTTCCGTGTATCCCCACCATGCCGGTTCGTTCATGTCATTCCATATCCCTTTAATACCCAGTGCGACCCACCGTGCGTTCCACTGACCCCACCACTGGCGAGTTTGTGACTTCGCGAAATCGGGAAAGGCACATAGACCAGGCCAAACCCTGCTTAGGAATTCTTGACCGTTGAGATAGGAAATAAAATGATCATGGGCATGTCCTTCTTGATAGACGGCATAATTTTCATCGTATTTGACGCCGGGGTCGACAATGGTCACCAGACTAATCCCGAGCTTATCCAGTGTGGAAATCATGTCCTTAGGATCGGAAAACCTCACAGGATCAAAGGTAAAGATACGGTAACCATCCATATAGTCAATATCCAGATAGATGACATCCAGTGGTAAATGCCAATGCCGAAACTGTTTGGCAATCTCCACGACTTCATTTTGTGTCATATAGCTATACCGGCTTTGTTGGAAACCTAAGGCAAAGGTGGGCATAAGGGGCATACGCCCGGTCAAAGCACTGTAACGAGCCACGACCTGAGAAATCTGGGGACCGGGTATTAAATACAAACTTAAGGGACCATCGTCGACGCCGAACCATAAATTTTCCGTATCTGTAGCGTCAACGTAGCTTCTTGCACTATTGGCGAGAAATATTCCACGAAATTCTGAGGATTGCCCCAACAGGGCAAAAGGGATCGCTTGATACAACGGATCGGTCTCATCTTCATGCGGCGCGACATCGGTTGTCCATTGGGTCCAAAAGCGGCCTTTTTTGTTGAGCGGACCCACTTTTTCTCCCAAGCCGAATAAACTTTCTGAAGCAGGCGATGAAAGTCTGCACCGCAAGCTATGATGTTGTCGAAGAAATGAATCAAGTTCAAAGTTGCCAGACGGGGTGTGAATCTGGAACGAGCCCTGGTGATTCACGGTAATGCGGATCTCTTCGCGGGTGATTTCCCATCCAAAGGCTGTCACGGATAATTGTAGTGGTACCCAGGATGTACGTGGATATCCTGCCTCTTGTTGTAATATTGCGTAAACATCGTCGCCATTCACCCAATACACACGAATAATACCAGAATCGGTAATGGCAATACGAAAAAGTTCTTGGGAATTTTCTGATTCAAATATGGCACACAATGAATCAGGGCTGAGATATCCGGAAACAAAACCAACAAACGATGCTTGTTCCTGGCTGGGATGCAAGGTTGTAAGGGCTTTCAAAAAGAGATCGCTCCTTTTACATTTCTGGGTTTTATTCGGTTACCAAGCTTAGCTGGATTCCAAAGGCTTTCAGCTTCCGTAAGACAGCATACTATGACTCACTCAATTCGCCAAATGATCGCTTGTCTCAAGAAGACCAACCAGTGCATTAAGGATGAGACTCGGTCTCCCAAAGATTGAAAGCTCTTTACGGACAACTTTCCGTCTTGAGGTCTTCCGGGTATGATGAAGTGAGGAAACGACGTCGTGAGGCAAACAGGCAACGGTAAACGAACATCATAGCTAAACAAAAGGAAAATATCACCGCTACGGGTAAGCCACTTGTTACGATGAACTCGGAGCGTCAGAATGATGATTTCAGCTATGGTGCGAACATTGAGGATGGTGCATGATGACCGAATGGAAAGTGTTGGCTCAGGGAGCGCTAGATGCGGTAAAGGCCGCGCGTGCTGAGATCCTGACGATAATGAAGCGTGTCTATGAGGTCCAATATAAAAACGATCGTTCGCCCGTGACAGAAGCAGATATGGCTTCTCAAGCGGTTTTGATAGAAAAATTGCACCAGGTTGATCCTTCCATTCCTGTGGTTTCGGAGGAACTTAAGACAATAGATTATGATACCCGTCTGACGTGGCCACGGTTATGGATGGTTGATCCGCTCGATGGAACCAAAGAATTTGTTCGAGGTAATGGAGAATTTACGATTAATGTTGCGCTTATTGAAAATCACCAGGCCGTGATCGGCGTCATTGACTGGCCGGTAGGCGATATCACGTACATGGCGATAAAAAACGAAGGGGCTTACCGACTAGAGAAAACCGGCAGTATCCGTCTTCACAGTCATAGTTTTTCGAATCCGGCTAATGTTGTTATCAGTCGTTCCCACCGTCAATCGGAAATAGATTGGGTCCGCCGGAGTCAAATAGCCATTCGTTCGATTGATTATGTCGGAAGTGCCTTAAAATTTTGCCGGATTGCCGAAGGGCGGGATGACGTTTATCCGAGATTGACTCCTAATATGGAGTGGGATAGTGCAGCAGGTCATATTTTGGTGGCCGAAGCAGGCGGCCAGGTCGTCGATTTTCTAGGACATCCTCTTCAATATAATAAGCCCGACCTGCACAACGAAGGATTTGTGGCAGTGGGAGATTGGGCAGCATGGCGGGAGTATTTTGTCCGTCAAGGAACATTTTCAAAATAAATCAATAGCATTTTCATAATATGGAGGATCTCTATGGAACCCGATAAATCGATCGAACGGTTGGAAACCGAGATGTGGGACCGGACCATACCCTGGTTGGAGAACCTGAGTACAGCCGAGATGTTGAGGGCGATTAATCAGGCCGATCAAGCCGTCCCGATATTGGTTGGAGAGCAGATTCCGGTCATTAGTGAAGCCGTTGACCTGATTGCTCTGGTTTTACAACGAGGAGGCCGTTTGTTTTATGTTGGGGCAGGAACCAGTGGTCGCTTGGGAATTCTTGACGCGGCAGAATGTCCGCCCACATTTAATACGGATCCCACAATGATTCAAGCGATTATGGCCGGTGGACAAGACGCTATATTGCATGCCGTGGAAGGAGCCGAGGATGATGTTGAGGCCGGAGCGCATGCAGTGAAGGATTATGGTATCGATGAGCGTGATGTTGTCGTAGGGTTGTCGGCTTCAGGCCGTACCCCATTCGTTTTGGGAGCGTTAAGAGAAGCGCGGCAATTGGGAGCACGAACAATTTCGGTGAACTGTAATCATGATCCGGAAACACAACCGTATTCGGACATTACCATTGTCATTCCGACTGGGCCGGAAATGATTATGGGTTCGACTCGTTTGAAAGCGGGGACCGCAACAAAATTAGTTCTCAATATGTTATCGACCGGGGCGATGATTCGTCTTGGCAAAACTTATCATAATTTGATGGTGGACGTTAAAGCGACGAATTTTAAATTGCGAGAACGGGCGCGCCGCATTGTTATGTTAGCAGCCGATGTGGATTATCCGACGGCAGATATCTTATTGACCCAATCGGGATATGAAGTGAAAACAGCGATTTTAATGCATCTCTTACATGTTGACGCCAAGGAAGCACGTCAGCTCTTAACCGATCATCAAGGCATGTTGGACTCGTTGTTATAGTTTTCTACAGTGCCAAAAGCCGTCCAGCGTCAGGACGGCTTTTGGCTACTAATAGAAGGCTATGAATAGAGCAAAGAGGCTTCTGTCGAGGGATCAAAAGCGTGCAGCCGGGGAAGATTAATGGCCATCTTGACCGTATCGCCGCTGCGGGCGAGCCACGAGTTATCGGTGCGCGCAATCAGTGGCTGGCCTTCTAGATCAAGATAGACGATATTTTCGTGTCCCATCGGCTCGATCACTTGGACTGTTGCGTTGAGGACAGCTGGGGTTTCTTGATAATTGTGCAAGAAAATATCCTCGGGCCGTAAGCCGATGGTGAGTTGGTTGTTGCCTAATTTACTTAAGGCATGACGAATCCGCGCGGGTAACTCAATAAATTGCGATCCTACATGAAAGACACTCTGATCCCCCTGGGTTTGTACCGTACCCTTAATCAGATTCATCGCAGGTGTGCCTACAAACGTGGCGACAAATTGATTGGCGGGATTGTTGTAAATCCCGTCGGGAGTGTCAACTTGCTGAACGACACCATCACGCATGACAACAATGCGTGTTCCCATCGTCATGGCTTCGGTTTGATCATGGGTCACATAAATAATTGTCGCGCCAAGACGCCGGTGTAAATTCTTCAGTTCTACGCGTGTTTGGGTGCGCAGTTTTGCATCCAGATTAGACAACGGCTCGTCCATTAAAAAGGCTTTCGGTTCGCGCACAATAGCCCGTCCTAGGGCGACTCGTTGGCGTTGGCCTCCCGATAGTTCCTTGGGTTTACGAGTCAAAAGTTGCCCTAATCCCAAAATTTCTGCCGCTTCTTTGACCCGGCGGTCTATCTCGCTCTTTGGTGTTTTCCGCAATTTTAGACCAAATGCCATGTTTTCATACACTGTCATATGAGGATAAAGCGCATAGTTTTGAAAAACCATGGCAATATCCCGGTCTTTGGGAGGTTTTTGGCTCACATTTTCATCTCCAATGAAAATGTCTCCATCTGATAGTTCCTCTAAACCTGCCACCATGCGTAATGTGGTGGTTTTACCACAGCCGGATGGTCCGAGAAAGACTAAAAATTCTTGGTCTTGAATGTTTAAATTGACGTCATGCACGGCTTCGACAGAACCATAGCGTTTGGTTACATGTTGTAGAACGACACTAGCCATTGAAATGACTCCTTTGTTGATGATGTCTGAACTTGCCGAGCAATTCACTCTTATTATGAAACAGGGCCACATATCATTCCTAGTGGAAATATGTAGAGTGAATGACTTTTACCCATGGCCGTCCATGATCCCATTGTACTTCAATTGGCATCCCAAAAGCATCTGACAACGTTTGGTTGGTAATGACATGGTCTAAACGCCCTTGTTGCAGAATGCGGCCATGATCGAGGAGGAGACCATGACTAAAGATATTTCGGAGTTCTTCGACATGGTGCGTTACATATAGCAGGGCAATTTGGCCTTCATGGGCTAATCGTTCAATACTGTCCAAGACCATTTCTCGGGATGGAATGTCTAAACCTGTACAGGGCTCATCAAGAATGAGCAAGCGAAAGGATGCCATATAAGCCCTGGCTAATAATACGCGTTGTCGTTCACCTTGGGACAGAAGGCGGTAAGCTCGTTCGGCCTTATCTGCCATGCGAACGGCTTCTAAGGCTTTTGTGGCATCATTTTTCGTATCATCCGAGATATTTCGGTAGGGGACTCCTATCGAAGAATCCCGACCACTTGCAACGACCTGTAACACGGTATTGTCTCCATGATGGGAGAAAAACCAATCTCCTAAAGACACACTGACCCATCCTATGGCCTTGCGAATCTCACGCAGATCAACATGACCATATTCTTGTCCTAATACCCTGACATGCCCCGACGAAGGCCAAAGATATCCGGTGATAATATTGAGCAACGTGGTCTTGCCTGAACCGTTGGCACCGATTAATGCCCAATTTTGTCCTGATTCGACTCGCCATGAAATATCTTGAAGAATATTTTGCCCATTACGCGAAAAATTGATGTGATCTAATTCGATAAGTGGTGCCATGGTTATTGCCTCCTTCCTGTTAGCCCGTTAATACGTTTTTGGCTAGCCATGTCACCCGCTTTATTTTGAGATGACACCAGGGGTTAAAGAGTTTCCTTCATCAATAAGACGTCAATAAGAAGAGATGCTTTTTGCTCAGCGCTCACAAACCAAATCAAGGGACACATTGTCACACCGCTGTTTGTAACGATGTGTCCCTTGATGGCCTGAGCTATTTTGAAGGCCGGAGCTGGTGTTCATTAATTGCGGGAACTGCATGGGAAATCCATAGGACATAATTGACGGAATCAAGTAAGGCTAGCCACGAAGCTTCCAGAATGTTGCGGGATACCCCAACAGTTTGGACGGTTTCGTCCCGAAATTCTGAGCGAATCCAAACTCTTACCAACGCTCTTGTGCCATCCCGTCCGTCGAGAACTCGCACTTTATAATCTTTTAATCGCAACCCTTCGATAACAGGATAAATTTGTGTCAGGGCGCGCCTTAAAGCGGCATCAAGAGCGTGAACAGGACCATCGCCTTCGCCAACTTCAACGAAGTGATCCTCACCCACTACGATGCGAACCGTAGCTTCGGCAATGGTTCGTTGATCGTGGGTGACAGAAGCGTGGAAACGATCTACGTCAAAATATACGGGCACATGGCCTAAAGACCGTTCCACCAAGAGTTTCATGGAAGATGGAGCATCCTCATATTGATATCCGCGTGCTTCCATGCGTTTCACTGTTTGCACCAATTCTTTGACGGTTTCCGATGAGGCGTCAAGATTTTGAAAATGATAGAGTAAATTTGAGCGGCCTGCTAATTCGGAAACCAAAATGCGGCGTGTCTGTCCTACCTGTTCGGGACGAATATGCTCATAGGCTTCGGGATATTTTCGCACGGCACCAACATGCACTCCGGCTTTATGGGTAAAGGCATTATCGCCGACAAAGGGCGCCGAATCGTCCGGAATTAAGTTCGCAATTTCCGCCACCGTACGGGATAAGCGGGTAAGCTCCCGCAACATGGCTTCGTTGCCCGCCGATAATTTCATTTTGTACACTAAATTGGGCCAGATGGTGCAAAGATTCGCATTGCCACACCGTTCTCCATAACCATTGATGGTGCCCTGAACCATGCTGACTCCGGCTTGAACGGCGGCAAGCGAGTTGGCAACAGCTAATCCGCCGTCATTGTGGGCATGAATGCCTAATGGCACGGTCACCACATTGCGCGCTTGTCCTACAAACTCTCGAACTTGATCAGGCAAACTCCCGCCATTTGTATCGCACAGGACGATCCAATCTGCTCCGCCGTTCTCAGCGGCTTTGAGGACATCGAGCGCATAGGATAAATCTTCTTGGCAGCCATCGAAGAAATGCTCGGCATCAAAAATCACTTCGAGACCATGATTGCGCAGGAACTGTACGGATTCTTCGACCATAGCCAGATTTTCTTCTAGGCTCAATCCTAAAATTTTCGTGGCTTGAAATACCGATGACTTTCCAAATAGTGTGGCCGCTGGGCATTCAGCGTCCAAAATAGCACGCAAATTCACATCGGAATCCACGAACACGCCTCGGCGCCTTGTGCTGCCAAAAGCCGTAATTTTTGCATGTTTGACATAACGGCCGGCACTTTTAAAGAAAGCGGTATCTTTGGGATTCGAAGCCGGCCATCCTCCCTCGATATAATCGAAACCAAATTCATCTAACAGCTTCGTAATTTGCAATTTATCTTCAACCGAGAGGGAGATTCCCCGTCTTTGCGTCCCATCACGCAATGTGGTGTCATACAGTTGGATTGGATTTGACATCAATGATCCCATCACTTCCTTAAGACCTTAAGATGTATAAGAAGTCAATAGTTCCTCGGGTATGACCAGCCAAAATATTCGGAGAGCATGATAAATAGGCGACGATGTGAATTTTGCTGGTTCCGTAAAGTGTAAATCATTTCTGAATCCTGATCAAAACATTTCTGAGTTTCTTGCTATAAGTCCTGTCCTTATATAGCGGTATAGTATACTAACCGTATTAACAAATTAGCACTCATTTCGACAATTCAATGATACTGATGATGACATGATGACCATGGGAAGGTCGATAAGATGGTTAATCTTTCGCAAAAATCCCGGTTCCCTCACTGGATATTGTGGATAGTGACGGGGGCTGCTGTGCTATTAATTCCGGTGGCCTTTATGGCGGGATGGTTGGCGGATATGGGTCGAGTTCGCCCCGTGTTGACACAATTAAGCCAAGCTCAACAAGCTACGATGCGTCAAGCAAGTGCTATTCCAAAGGAACCGCCCAGTCAAGCTCCGGCGCATGTGGTGGCATCGTGGGGACTGTCTCAAGTTGTTCTTAAATGGTCACGGGTTCCAGGCGCCAGTGCTTATGTGGTTTACCGGGCAGTTGGGAATCACAGTGTTGCAGGGGCTGAAAAAATTGGAGAAGTGACCCAGAGCACCCATGAGGTGGAATTCGTCGATTCGGGTGTTCGTCCCGGCACGCAATATACCTACTGGATCGCTGCCGTAAATGCTGCCGGGCAAGGTCCTATGACCCAAGCGTTAAGCGGAGAAACCTATTTAACGCCGGCGAATATCGCGCAACAGGTGGAAAAAAGCGCCATACCAGTCCAAGCAACCGTATGGAGTCAAGGAGGCTTAGGGCTTTTTGCCCCGACCCCAAAAAGCTATCATTCGGTGGCCTTTGCTATTGATGGCGTACTCTACACAGCGTTATACCTGCCGCCTAGTGATTCGCACTCGACATGGCTGACGAAGCACTGGGTGAGTTGGACTGTCGGTGGTTTACCGGTGCATGTATTAAAGACGACGCACCAGCTCACAGTATTGCAAATGCCACGTCAGGAGAAATCCGTAACATCTTTAGTACAGGGAGCAGTCACCACAACCAATGTTTTAGTATGGTATCACCAAGGCATGTGGCAACACCAATTATTTACCGGGACCCTTACCAATTTACCCCTTGGTGCCCTGGTGATGAATGGCTATGGTAACGTCATCGCACTGACCAACCACCTAGGGCAGTTGATAACGATACCTTCTTCCCATGTCCATTAATTAGGTTTCTGATAAAAGAAAATCACAACCCGCATTGAGCCAGGTTGTGATTTTTCTTGTTATATAGCGGATCTGTTTAAATACGGTGAAGATGTTGTAGCCATTCCAGCATTGTGGGACTCGCTGCCGAACTTTGGATTAACTGCGGCAAGGTGACCTGGGGATTGACCATAGCCAAGAGGCTGATAACATCTGCGGCTTGCGTGCCGATGGCTTCAGCTCCCTCAATGCGGTCATTGCGAGTGTAAACGCGGAGTAAGCCCAATTCATGGCCTACCAAAAATGGTTTGTACATCAAGGGATGGTCGACTTTGGCTTCCCATATGTCCAAATGGTCTGGATCTATAGTTCCGAACCGGGCTAGTTCTGGGATGGTGTAAATGGCTTCGACGAACAGGGGAGGTAGAGAAGCTGCATGACCAAAGGCATGGCGTACCGCTTGGACTCCTTGCCACGATGCTTTGTTTGCCAAGAGGGGACGACCCTGAGCGTCGCCGACGGCATAGACATGGGGCACATTGGTTTGTCCTACCCTATCCGTGATAAAAAACCCTTGGGGATCAACATCAAATCCGAGACGAATCAATTCATCCGCTGCCCACATGCCTTCACGTCCGGTGGCAAGAAAGATCGTATGATGAACACTTTGTCCCTTTTCGCCGGTTTCGGGGTTATTCCACTCAAGAATAATTCCCTCATCATTACGCGCGAGCGATGCGATACGTCTGTTAAATTGCATTTGTATACCCAAATCCTCCAAGTGATTGGTGAAGACTTGGCGTAGAGGAGAGGAAAATTGTGGTAATAATTGGGGAAGAGGAGTATACAGCGTGACATGAGTACCGAAGTGGGCAAATAGGGATGCCGCCTCGAGACCTGTGGCTCCTGCGCCAATAATGGCTAAAGAATGGGGAATGCTCTTTAGGGTGTGGAATGCCCGAGGGAGGAGAACGCTCTGACCGTCCGGCTTAAGGCCTGGGATGAGGCGTTGGCGGGAACCATTAGCAATAATGACGGTTTCACCAACAAAATGCTGCTGGGAATCCGTCACAACATGAATCTCACCGTGATGTTTTTCCAAATGCGCACTGGCAAATATGGTTTGGACTTGATTTAATGCCTTTTGAGTCGTTTCGACAATAGTTTTTATCTGCTTTTCTTGAAGAGCCATGACCTGCGACAGGGTAATCGTATCTGGGTCAGCCCCTAAACGGACAAGATATTGTCTGTGGTGGGCTGCCTCGATTAACGCTTTGCTGGGAACTAAGCTATGCAAAACGGCATTTCCTCCCACAGGTTCAGCCGATACCATGACGATATCATGGGTATATTTGGTGGCTTCAAGAGCAGCTGCAATAGCGGAAGGGCCGCCTCCAATAATCACTATGCGATGGCTTTGCACGTTCACACAATCACCTCAAAATGGGAAAAATATCAAATTTCTCGGATATGTGGGTGAGCGTAGCAGAATTAGCTAATAAGAGCAAGCTTCCTTTGAACTAATGAAAGAAATGACTGAACGCATGGTGATTGTAAATTTTCTGATGTTCAAAGCATCTTGGGTTCCCCGCATATTCGTGAGAACATTCAAACGTCCGTATCGCCATGATAGTGTTCTTTACCTGCTTAAATTCTCTGCGCAAATCTTTCACGGTATTTCTAGGTCAACATGACCTATACAGTTCCGGACCGTCCCTCTTCTAGGCGAAATATGGACAAGATTTATCGGTGAGGGTTTTTGGCACATCCCGGTAAAGCTGTGATTCGGAAATCAATGGCGTAAAAAGAAATCTAAGGTGTTCGAGAATGCTGAATACGATGGTCACAATGCTCTCACGGGCCGTACCCGAAGAATGTGTCAAACCTATTTTATGCTGGCTGACTCTATTCTTCTAGGTAAGTCTCGGGCCACTTCAATGCTAGGGCTTGCCAAGGAGAATCCGGACAATAAAAAACTAACAGACCGCGTTCTTCATTATTCCGGGATTTTCCTTGTAAAAGAATATCGGGAAGACCGTGACGGTGAGTGATGCGTATTTGCCAATGCCCGACCGCCGGGGGACGGTTATCGCCTTGCGGCGTTAATAGAGCTTCCATAAACCATTCGAAAGATTCAATGGTTTTACTATAAGGTAAAAAGTCCATTTTCCCCCGGTTAATATTGCGCAAAGATTGGTTGACTGTGATTAATACTTCGGAAAATCCATGAACCCATTCATCTAGCCGAAAAAGGCTTATTGATAGCATTTTCACGATGATCTCTCTCCTCGATTTTTAATGGGACAATGTCCAACACCAGTTAAGATGTGAATGACACAGTTTAAATAAAACAAGTTAATGAATTCACAAAATCTATATTGAATTGTATTTTGTCTTTAAACACTATATCATTAGATCAGTCTAAAGAACTAGACAATAAGAGATAGCCGATAAGGGTGATAAAGGAGGGAAATCTCGTGGAACAAGACCGTTTAGCCATAATCGTCTCGAAGGGAAGTTTGGATATGGCCTATCCCCCGTTCATATTAGCGACGGCAGCCGCCGCCATTGATATGGAATGTATGCTGTTTTTCACATTTTGGGGCTTAGACGTCATCCATAAAGACAAAATCGATAATCTGTCCGTATCTATTGCTGGCAATCCAGGAATGCCAGCGTTAGCTAAAGTGGCGGGTGTCGTCCCGTTCGGGACAAAAATGGTGTCTTCTATGATGAAAAATCAGTTTGCTAACTCCCATGTCATGTCCATTAGAGAATTTGTGTCTGAAGCCAAGGAATTGGGTGTACACATGGTGGCGTGTCAAATGTCTATGGATGTTCTCGGAATAAAACGCGAGGATTTAGTTCCCGAGGTGGAGGATGTAGTGGGAGCCGCGACCTTTTTGGATTTTGCCCGCGATGCTAAGATCTCTCTATTTGTCTAAGGTATAGAGACTAAGGAGGTAGGATAATGCCCTCTGATCGTTATACTGAGGTCGCGTTAGAAGAAAAGAAACGGTTATTCGACGAGGTAAAAGCGGATCCACGTTATAAAACGTATTTGTATGGCTGTTATGAATGTGGCATTTGTGTGGCAGCTTGTCCCTCGGCGCGCTTCTATGATTTTTCTCCCCGTAAGATTGCGCAAACATTAGCTCGTGAAGATGTTGAACTTTTTTATGAGCAGTTAAATGACGATGTTTGGAATTGTTCCCAATGTTTCTCCTGCAACCGGTGCCCGCGCCAAAATAGTCCCGGTGGTCTCATCACGATTATGCGTGAAGTAGCGGTCAAAAATGGCTTGCGAACAACCAAGGAAGCGTTGGCGGGATATACCCGCATTATTTACAAAATCATGACCACGGGAACTCAAGTGTCGCCCGATATGCTACAAGAAGATGCCTTTCCCGATTGGGGTCCTCAAGTCAAAGCGGTTTCGCAGAATTTAGATGTGTGGCGCCGTGCTTTGCCTCCGGAAACGTTACACACAACGGGTCTTTCGTGGCAAGTGGAAGAACGGACGATGCATGAACTGTATGCAATTTGGAAAATGACGGGAACACTTGACATGATTGGAGAACTGGACGAGGGCCTTCATGACATCATGGAGGAAATTATGGACGATGCCTTAGAAGAGAGCGGATTACCGACAGAATGATTCAAAAGAGTGCGACGATTAGGTTGACAAAGGAGGAAAATGTGATGGAACCCATAGATATTCCCGTGTCTGGTACGAAAGTGCAGACATCACGTGTTTTTGAACGGGATCCCGAGACGGTTCGTGATGAGGATTTGCGCGAAGCCATTTGGGAACTAGGACGGGAAGGCGAATGGATCGTGCAACCGGTGCCGGAACCGTATTATCTTGCTCCGACAAAATTTGGCCGACAAAAGAAAATCCCTTTGGAACACACCTGGCATCATAAAAGTTGTGGGCAATGTGGGCATATTCCCGGATATTCTACGTCCATATTTTGGCTAAACCGCTTGTTGGGATTTGATTATTTCGATCCTCGGGATCAAACATCGTGCACGGCATGGAATTATTACGCGTCTGCAACCTCCAATCAGGCGGCCCAGGCGGCCGTGGCGATGCGAAATTTCTCTGCTGCCTATGAAACGGGTTATTATCCCCTCATCCATTGCGGAACTAGTTTCGGTCATTACAAAGAGGTGCGTCATGAATTGGTGCATGATGCGAAGTTGCGCAGGCAAGTTCGGGCCATCATTGAAAAATTGGGACGCCCTTTTGTGATGCCAGAAGAAATTGTTCATTACAGTGAGTGGATGTATGCGGTGCGCAAGCAATTAGCAGAGCGAGTGCAATTTGATCTGTCTAAGATTACCGCCACGGTGCACCCTGCTTGCCATTATTACAAATTACAAAGCGGTGACGCTATTTATGATCCCGAAATTTACGGCGGTCAGCGCACGGCGGCAGTCACGGCCGTTGTCCAAGAACTTGGCGCTCAGGTGGCTGATTATTCAACATGGTATGACTGTTGTGGTTTTGGATTTCGTCACATTTTGGTACAACGAGACTTTACCCGTAGCTTTGCCACGTTGAGAAAGATTGAAGTGATGAAACAAGAAGCCAATCCCGACGTTGTTCTCACGCATGACACGGGCTGTGTCACCTCTCTCGATAAAAGTCAATTTGCGGCGCAGGCTCATGGGCGTAACGTTGGTGTTCCGGTGATGTCTGAATCACAATTTGCCGCGTTGGCGGTGGGAGCCCATCCTTTCCGGGTGTGCCAGCTCCATTGGCATGCCGTAGACTATCGGCCTTTATTACACAAGATGGGGATTGACGTAGAAAGGGCATGGGCCGAGTTTGAAGCAGATGTCGAAAAAATTAAGCATGGTGAGATGGAATACTTGACGTGGGAGCATGTTCTCTAAATTGAAACGTTGGTCGGAAAAGGAAAGGTAGGAGATACAATCCATGGGAAAAGCGGATACGGTCATGATCGTGGGTGCTGGCCCAGCAGGACTTGAAGCGGCGCGTACCGTTGCGGATCTCGGAAAACGTGCCATGTTAATTGAAACGAAGGATCAATTAGGAGGTACTCCCTATGCGTCCTATGCGAGCTTAACGCCGGATTTGCAAGAAACAGAACACGCCATGGAACACATGTTGGATGCTGTGCGTAATAATCCTGCGGTAGATGTGCGCCTTAATACCCGTGTCGTGAAAAGTGAAGGCAACCTGGGAGCATTTCATGTCACGTTAGAAAGCGCTGATGGGGTGCAGTCGGTTGAAGAAGTGGGTGCCATCGTCGTGGCGACCGGTTTCCAACATTTCGATCCGGGCCGAGAAACCCAAATGTATGGGTATTACGAATATGACGATGTCATTACGTTGGTCGATGCAGAAAAAATGTTCAAGGAAGGAAAAATTGTTCGCCCATCGACCGGTTTACCTCCTGAGCGGGTAGCGTTTATCCAGTGCGTGGGATCTAGAGATCGGCAGATTGGGAATAAATACTGCTCCAAGGTGTGTTGTGGAATTGCCTCTAAACAATCTATCGAAATTAAGCGGATGCTTCCCAATGCCAAAGTGTTCATTTTCTATATCGATATGAGGATGTATGGCTTTTGGGAAGATCAGATTTATTGGAAGGCGCAGGAGGAGTATAAGGTCAACTATATTCGTGGCATTGTTACCGAAATCATTCGTAAAGGCGATAAATTGTTGATTAAAGGTGAGGACACGACGATGGGACGTCCCATGGAAGTGTTGATGGATTTGGTTATTTTGTCAGTGGGAATGGAACCTTCTAAAGGGACCGTAGAAATGTCCCGGATTTTTCAAATTCCTCGAGAGGATCACGGATTTCTTCAGGTCGTTGGGGGACCCCTAGATACCGTATCCACGCCTGTTCCGGGGATTTTTGTCGCCGGTGCTGCAGCAGGTCCTAAAGACATTGAGGATTCTGTGTCAATGGGCGCGGCAGCAGCGGCTAAAGCCGTCGGAATTCTGAATCGATTAACCCTCGAAGTATAATGAACGCGCTCGTCGTTGACGCCGAAGCCATGGCGGAATTTTTGGATAAAGCAGAATCGTTGATCTCCGAAGCCGACTTCCGGCACTGGAACGAAGTTCTCATTACTCGCTCCCAATCCGTCATGACAGCCCTATATGATGATGTTTACTGTTGGCATGTCGTACCTGCTACTGCTCGCATTAAAGCCGAGCAACACGAGCCATGGATTGAGAGAGAACAGCAAATGCGAAAGGCTGTAGAACACAATCCAAATCAGGTTGTAGAACTCTTGGTCCAAAGTCAGGCTCCCGCATGGCTATGGGAATGGGCAACATTTTGGCTAGCCAATACCTATCCTCACGATTACGTGTGGTGGTCCCGGTGGATGTACCGTGCTGATAGTCAAACTGGTGCAGTGGCTTTGATTGTGAGCGATCCGAGTTGTCTAAAGACCGATTTTCGCAACCTCTATTCGTCTATTAATCAGGCGGGACAGTTTACGGAACAGATACTAGACGGCTGGCACCGGTTATCGTTGATCGACACTCCTTATCGACATCTTGTGGCATTGGCCATGGTTTATGCCGTCTACCTTTTTACCATGACATCATGGCGTTTAACAGACGAATTTACCCAGGTTTTACCGCCTTTTTCTAAAGTGGTGGCAAGCCTTTTAGGGATTCCAAGATGGGAGGGTTATGTCGTTGCAAAAAGCAAAAGCCATTGAATTAGACGTTGCGGTTGTCGACGGGGTCGAATTGTCTGGCTCATGGAACCGGATGTTTGTTCCGCGCGCGATATCCGAATACGATTTGTCCGTATTAGACGAAATCACCAGTATACCGGGGGCGGAGTCTCTAGGATATTGTTATCAATGCGGCAAATGCACGGCAGTTTGTCCGGTGGATACTGTAGGAGACTACTCACCTCGAAAGATATTTCGTCGCACGCAACTGGGGGCGTCATTAATCGATTCTCCTGATTTGTGGTTGTGTACGACCTGCCGGAACTGCTTACGCGTATGTCCGAAAGAAGTCAACATGATCAAGATTATGCCTGCGGTGAGAGAACAAGCCGTCTTACAAGGCAAAGCTCCAGAAGAGTTGTTAACGGCATTCGAAAATACGGCGCGCTATGGTAATCCCATCGGCGAATCTCCCCGCAAACGAGCGGAGTGGACCAAATCGGCGGGTGTTCCCGTGCCCATTATGTCGCAAAAAAAAGCTCCGGTTGACGTGTTGTGGTTTGTCGAATGTTACCCCGCCTATCATCCTCGTGGAAAAGAAGCATCCATTGCTCTGGCTAGAATTTTTGACGCCCTTCATGTCGATTTCGGCATTTTAGGGACCGAGGAGAAATGCGCGGGAGATTCCCAACGGATGGCGGGCGAACGGGGCTTATTTGAGATGTTGGCAGAACACAACATTAAGATGTTGTCAAAATACACGTTTAACCAGATTGTTGTGACGGATCCGCATGCTTATAATGCGTTTCTCCACGAATATCCCAAAATGGGCGGAGAATGGCCCGTACAGCACTATACACAATATCTGTCACAACGCCTATCTGATTTAGCCTTTGTCCGGGATATTCCCAAACGAATCACCTTCCACGATCCCTGTTATTTAGGACGCCACAACGGTGAATACGAGGCACCCAGACGGTTATTAAATGCCTTGCCAGGGGCCGAACTGGTTGAAATGGGTCATTGCCGTGAAACATCTTATTGCTGTGGCGGAGGCGGTGGCGGCATGTGGCTTGACAGTTTTACCCGCGATTACTCCAGTCAAAGACTGTCGGAAAAACGCGTGCGGGAAGCCGTAGAATATGGCGCCGACATTTTAGCTGTGACATGTCCCTATGAAGTGCCTCGATTTGAAGATGCAGTGAAATCAACCGGTAATGCCGGAAAACTTGCGGTTATGGATATCGCTGAACTTGTGGCCTACAGCATGGGCTTAATTGACGAACTTGTGATGGCTCATTAACCCGACAAGGAGGACGAATGAGGATATGAAGATAGCAGTTCTCTTCAAAGCCGTTCCAGACTTAGTGGAAGATATTGCGCTTGACGAGGAATCAGGGGAAATTCTCTATGACGATATGAGTTATGTACCCAGTGAATGGGATGATCAAGCCTTGGAAGAGGCGTTGTTGATTAAAGAAGAATCCGGAGGGGAAGTCACGGCGATCACCGTCGATACCGGTGACAGCGATAACATGCTCTATACGGCGTTGGCTAAAGGCGCTGATCATGCTGTGAAATTGGTTGGTGATTTTGATCCCTCCCTATCTAACCGCAGCCGAGCGCAAATTTTGAGTGAGTATATTCGTCAACAGGATTTTGATTTGGTCTTATCTGGAGTGCAAGCCATTGACGACATCGACGGTCAAATACCCGGACTCGTGGCAGGCATTTTAGGATGGCCACACGCTTCCGTTGTCACCGAAGTGCATGTCACCGGGAACACCGTCATCTTGCGCCAGGAATATGCTGGGGGTGTCGTGGCGGAAATTCAAACACCGACACCGGTCGTGATGGGAATTCAAGCCGCCCGCAAGCCTCCTCGCTATGCTTCCATTGCAAAGGTTCGTCAGGTGGCTAAATCAGCACAAATTGAAGAGGTTGAGATGGCTATGCCAACAGTGCCTCAATTGGAAATTCGCCGCTTTTATAAACCCGTAGCAGCTGGTCATGCCGAAATGATCGATGGGGATGTTGACGAAGTGGCTGCTCGCATAATCGAAATTCTGCAAGAACGGAACTTAGTGAGGAGGTAAATGTTATGGGTCCGATACTGGTGATGATGGAAAATGGTGAAACAGGATTTACCGAGTCTAGCAGAGAACTAATCAGCAAGGCGCGGGAATTGGCCACTCAATTGGGTGTTGCTTCGGTGGCCGTGGGATTTGGACCGAGTGCAGAGGACCATCTGCGACATCTTGGGGTGGACCGGGTTATAGCGGTAGCCGATCCCGCGTTAAGTCAATACAATCCGTTGGCTTATGAAACCGTTTTGAGCCGCATCATTGAGCAAGTCCAACCGTATATCACCTTGATGTCTAATACGACGTTAGGGCTCGATTTAGGGGCCGGCGTGGCCGCCCAAGAAAACCTCCCTTTGATTGCCTATTGTAGTGATCTCGCCATCAACGGCGATGAACTCGTGGCCACCTGTCAAGTCTTTGCTGGCAAACTGATGGCCGAGATTCGTGTTCCGGATCAAGGGGCCGTGATCACTGTGATGCCTGGGGCCTGGGCTGCGTATAACGAACCCGGTGATCCGGAACGGGAAGTCCTATCCGTTGATGTGCCCCAAACTATGAATGTCTTGCAAACCATTGAACCCGAAAAAGGTGATGTGGATATTACCAAAGCGGACATTTTGGTTAGTGTGGGGCGAGGTATTGAAAGTCCGGATAACTTGCCTCTGGCCGAAGAATTGGCCGAAGCCATTGGTGGAGTGGTGAGTTGTTCGCGTCCTGTGGTGGATGCCGGGTGGCTTCCTAAAGCACGCCAAGTAGGAAAGTCAGGGCAAACCGTCAAGCCTAAACTGTATCTCGCATTGGGTATTTCCGGCGCCCCCGAACATCTTCAAGGAATGCGTGATGCCGATTTGATAATTGCAGTCAACACGGATGAAAATGCATCCATTATGGATGTCGCGCATTACGGTACGACCGTGGATATGTTGGAATTAATGCCGGTATTAGCGGAACGCCTAAGGGGGGAGTAGTGTGAGTGGCCAAGACATCTTAATGGTCTTAACCATCTTGATGTTTGTCGCGGCAACCGTTTATTTCATTATTCGCATGCTCCCCATTTTTCGAGTGATGCAAAAGGCTCGCTCGACTAACCGTTTGGACAACTGGCCCAGTCGTCTCAGCTTTATGCTGGGCCAGGTCTTTGGTCATAAAAGATTATTGCGGCTGCGGTTATCTGGCGTTCTTCATTTCTTTATTTTTAGTGGATTCGTCGTGTTGTTTATTGATATCGTCGACGCCATTGGCCAAGTTTTTGTTCCCGGATTCCACTTGGATGCCCCTTTAGACTTTGTCGTTGACCTTTGGGTGGTATTGGTCTTAGTGGGTTTGGTGCTGGCTGTCTATCAAAGAGCCGTGATAAAACCGGAACGTTATCACGGATCAGATGAGAAAGATGGTTACATCATCTTAGGGATGATTGGAATCATCATGATTGGCATTATTCTTCATGAATCCTTCTATCCCTTTGCGGCGCCGTATTTATATCATGTGCATGCGCAGTTGGATCCTTGGGGCTTTTTGGGATACGCGCTAGGTCATGTGTGGATGAGTACGGGGCTCGCTTATCATCCAGCGATTGCCGAAACGGGTTACATTTTGGGTTATCTTTTGGATATTGGCATGGTCTTAGCATTTTTGGCATATTTGCCGACCTCAAAACATCTTCATATATTTCTGGCTGTTCCCAGTATTTTCTTGCATAAGACGCGTCCCCATGGTGAACTGGTGCCACCGATGAAAGAGGACGAAGGGATGGCCATTCGAACATTTGAGGACATGAACTGGAAAGATGTATTGGACTTGTTCACATGCACGGAGTGTGGACGATGCCAAGCCGTTTGCCCCGCTCATGCTGCGGGCCAACCGTTGTCGCCCAAAATGGTGATCTTGGAACTGCGCGATGCCTTGCGCCGGGAATTATCCGGTAAAGACCCTGAGCCATTAGCGGGTGGGGTCGTGAGTGCGGCAGAATTATGGTCTTGCACAACCTGTGGAGCCTGTCAGGAAGCTTGCCCCGTATTTATTGAACACGTTCCCAAGATTGCGGGCTTGCGGGCGGCTCTCCTCGAAGATGGTGATGTGGATAAGAACAGTCAAAAGGTGCTGGTGGGGTGGGACCGCCAGGGAAACTCTTTTGGTCAGCCGCAGCGTAAACGGCCGGCATGGACGAAAGGTCTCGACGTAGCTATCAAAGATGCCCGCAAGGAACCGGTGGATTGGCTATGGTTCGTTGGAGACTTTGCCTCATATGATCCGCGGCTGCAAGAGCTCTCGAGATTGGTTGCACAACTGTTGCAACGTGCCGGCATCGATTTCGGTATTCTCTATGAGGGGGAATCCAATGCGGGCAATGAGGCTTTGCGTATGGGCGAATACGGATTATTTGAAACCTTGGCCCATAAGAATCTGAAATGGTTGGAAGAGGCCCAATACAACCAGATTTTCACGACTGATCCTCACTCATTTAACGCGCTGCGAAACGAATATCGCAAATTTGGATTTGAGAAACCGGTAAGACACTATACCCAAGCATTTCTCGATTTGATTGAACAAGGACGATTATCCCCAGCTCCTTTGGATATTCGAGTCACCTATCATGACCCGTGCTACTTAGGGCGTTGGAACCGGGTTTTTGACGCGCCCAGGCAACTGTTGGAAAAAATGGGCGTGGAATTGGTCGAGATGCCGAGGCATGGCCCTAACAGTTTTTGCTGTGGTGCTGGCGGCGGCAGAATTTGGATGGAAGAGGTCGGTGTAAAAGAACGTCCAGCCGACAATCGCATTCGCGAAGCCGTTGCATTACCGGATGTGAACTATTTTGTGGTGGCCTGTCCTAAAGATATGTCGATGTTTTCAGCGGCCGTGCAAAGTACGGGAAATGAAGACCGCATCAAGGTGGTTGATGTCGCAGAATTGCTGGCTCAGGCCGTGGGACTGATAGTCCCTGAAACAGCTGTCGCTATGAAATGAAATCAAGGAGGAGACCGTCATGGCTGAGGTGCACGGGTGTAACATACCGGAAGATCGTTATTATTGGATCGAAAAACACGTATGGGCTAAACCGGAAGGGGATGTCGTCCTGGTCGGACTGACCGATGTGGCCCAGAGTTTGGCTGGCAAGATCATTGTCGTTAACCTAAAATCAGCGGGCAAAACATTGGCTCGTGGCAAGAGTGGCGGAACATTGGAGAGCGGAAAATGGGTGGGATCCATTCCCACCCCGGTGGCAGGGGAGGTGATAGAGGTCAATGGAGCCGTTAAAGCCAATCCCGGGTTGGTCAATGAAGATCCTTACGGAGAAGGATGGCTATTAAAAGTCAAACCCTCTAATTGGGATGAGGATGCCAAAGCCTTAGTAACGGGAGAAACAGGCGTGGCTTCATACCGTGAAAAATTAGAACAAGACGGGATTCATTGTCAAAAATAGGGGGGAGAGGCGTGTCACAAGTATTTGCATGTGAATTCCCCGATCATTTGTGGTTTGATGTGGAACGTGATGTGTGGATTGAGTGTTTACCTTCAGGAACCTTGCGTATTGGCATGACCGACCCTGCTCAAACGCGCGCAGGGAAAATCCTTCATGTGAGAGGACGGCCTGGGAAAGCAGTAAAAGCCGGAAAAAATGTGGCAACTATCGAATCAGCAAAGTGGGTGGGCCCATTTCCCGCACCGGTGGATGGCACGGTTGTGCGTGTGAATGAGATCGTTTTGAGAGACCCCAACATGATCAATCGCGATCCCTATGGAGAAGGATGGGTAGCGGAACTGCAACCAGGGGGTGAATGGCTGAGTCCACATCTGATAAAAGGTGCGGACGTGGCGGCCATTTACCGGGAAAAGCTTCAAGAAGAAGGGATTACCTGTATGCGGTGCGCTCCGATTGAAGAGACCATGAGTGACTCCGATGATGCTTTATGAAATGGAGGAAACACGGTGCGGTATCTCGATTTAGGAACAGTCAAGCGGGAAATATCTCAAGCGGTCTATCATGCCTTAGCTGAGCGAATGAGACCACATGACGAAATCACACTGGTGACTGTTAGTCCTGATCGTCCCTATGTTTGTGTCGGTTATCATCAACTGGCCAGCCGAGAAATCGATCGGGCATTTTGTGAGGCCCATCAAATATTAGTGGGACGACGATTTGTAGGAGGTGGTGCCGTTTATCTCGATCACGGTCAAGTTTTTTGGCATCTGTTATTGCCGACACCTCGGGGACCGGTTGAGGACTTGTACCGAGAAATTCTCAAGGCTCCCATTGAAACGTACCAGCAAATGGGGATTAACGCGCAATTTCGCCCCGTCAATGACATTGTAGTTGGGCCACGGAAAATCGGGGGAACTGGCGCATCGACGATGGGAACGACCACCGTCATTGTGGGAAGTCTGTTATTTGACTTTAATATCGAATTAATGGCGCGTGTCTTAAAAGTCCCGTCCGAAAAATTTCGCGATAAAATGATTTCGAGTCTCAGCGAGTATATGACCACAATTAACCAGGAACTTGGCCAACCGCCTGAACGCCAGATGGTTGTTGCCAAACTCGTAGACAATTTTTCCCGGCTACTAAACGAACCTGTGCATCATGATCAGTTAACAGCCGAAGAAGAGGCGGATATTGAGCAGTATGCGTTGAAATTATTTGATCCCGAGTTTGTATACCGGGGTGAGAGAGGATTATTTCATTCCGGAATCAAGATTCGCTCGGGCGTGTTTCTGCATGAAGGAGTTTTTAAAGCCCCTGGGGGACTACTTCGACTAATATATCGTGTGAACGACGGAGTGTTTGACGATGTCAACTTTAGTGGTGATTTCTTCATGGAACCATGGGATAGTTCAGCGGTGGAAGATTTTCAAGGATATCTTCAGGGACGGTTAGTGAACGAACAAAATGTGGAGGAAGCGGCTCGCCAGTTATTTGAAAAGGTGTCGATACCCGGGGTTGTCGCCTCGGATATCGTGGAATGTTTTCGGCGTGCCGAAAGCACCGAACAATCTTCTGTGCGGTAAAGATTTTGATAAGCCATGAAAGGATGTGGAACGCATGAGTACTCCTGTTGAAGCCGATTTAAAAGTTGATGCATCCGGACTCAAGTGCCCGATGCCTGTTATTCGAGCGAAAAAAGGTATCACCAGCGTAGAAGTGGGTCAGGTGGTGGAAATTCTGAGTACCGATCCCGGATCGATGGCAGATTTCAAAGCTTGGGCACGGTCAACGGGCCATGAACTGCTTCTGGCAGAACAACAAGGTGAAGTCTTTCGGTTTTTAATCCGCCGCACGAAATAGTCAGGGAGAAGAAGAAAGGAGTCTATTATGTCCACAGACGTGAAGAAATATCTCTACATCCTAACTACGGGACCCGAAGTAGCTTACCGTGCCGCTTCCCCGTTCTTTTTAGCAACGACTGCCGCTTTGATGGATCATGATGTGTCTATGGTCTTTACCATTCGAGCGACGGCTCTTTTAAAGCGTGGTGTCGCGGAAGAGTTAACGGTTAAAGAAGGTGGTGATGGGGCGCGGCTACAGTTTTTTATTGATCAGGCCCGTGATGCCGGGGTGAAATTTTATGTGTGTGCTCCGAGTTTGGACTTAAATGATTGTACATTGGAGGATCTGATTGAAACAGAAGGTGTGGTTGGAGGCAGTGCTGTGAATGAAATGGCGCTCGAATCCGATGTGGTGATTACCTTTTAAAGGAGTTAAAGGAGGAGGCTCCGTAATCGTGAGCCTCCTGAAAGTTAGACGAATGAGGATGAGTCGATGGCGGAACTTGCTGATTTTCAGAAGGCAGTTGAGCGGATTACCCAGTGGAAGAATCAGGGACCTGATGATGTTGCCGTAATGGCGAATGTTGTAGCTCAAATACGTCAGTTGTGGCCTTCGTGGTGCTGGGTCGGATTTTACCGTGTCTTTCATTTAGGACACGACTTAATCCTGGGCCCGTTTTATGGGCCTCCAGCACCCTCTCTCATTTCGTGGGGGCAAGGGGTTGTGGGGTCTTGCGCTGCTGAACGTGCGGTGCAAATTGTCGGGTCCATTAAAAAATTTCCCGGTTACATTGCTGCGATCGCGGACACTCAATGCGAAGTGGGACTTCCTCTCATTCGGAATAACCACCTATATGCGGTGTTGGACTGTCAATCGCCTGAGGTGGACGGAATCGATTTAGTGGCCGTAGAATGGCTAGGTCAAATTGTCTCGATATTAAGTTAGCCTCTTTAGAGCCCCGAGCCGAATGATCACTGTTATCATTCGGCTCGTTTTTATCTGGGTGCACAACTTTACGTTTTGTCACTCACTCGCTTGGCTTGGCAAAAGATTATTGAGTGGCAGCTGAATGATGAATGAAGGAACAGCAAAGGGAAGGAGTATTAACATGGATGAAGCCTCTTTACGTCTCGATTACTGGATCGATACACGCTCGGATCCGAAGTTTCCATTATGGGTTATTTTTAAAGAAATTGGGCATAGCCAAACAAAGTGTGACCAGTTGCCCTATGCCAGACGGTCTTTAAAGTCTATACCGGAATTGCTAAAACAACTGGAATCTTTGGCGCCGCTTAACGCTATTGCTAAGGAGCTCAATGTTCCAGAGCAAGAAGTTCGAGCCGCTTTATGGTATGCGGCATGGATTCTTGAACATTTAAAGCCTGAAGAGTCATGGGAAGAATGGAACAATCGGGTAGACCAGGCTTGGCACGATGGCATATTACATGATTAGGCACAAAGACAGATGTTGTGTATGATGTGTTTATAATCATGATGTCTTTTGAGGGATAGACGTTTCAAATTTTACAGTCAACCATTGACCGTGTTTGGCAGAAAATGATTATCACGACAAAGGAACACAGGAACAAAGATCAAGATGCTTGCTGTTACTAATCATGAAAGGCGGATTTTGGGATGAATCTCCCTCCACATCGCCATCAATGTGAAAATTGCGGTGCGCCAATTGATGAACTGTTATGTGATGCATGCCGTAATCGCCAGGCCGGATTGTTTGCCGTGGCATACCGTCCGTTGCCCAACAACTTTCTTTTATATATTTTCACGATTCTCAAATCGCGGTTATTTTTAGGATTGTTTGTGTTTGCTACAGCTCCGATTCTGCTTGGTGATTTACATCTCAATATTGTTGACGGAATGATGGTCTATTTTTCTTTATTCTGGTTTTTTATTTTTCAGCCATTAATGGCAGCACAATTACGTATCCGATCCTTGCTGTTAGACATTACGGCTTATGTGTTCACGGGCACGCTTGGCGTATTTTTTGCCTTGACCGTGGAGTCTTTTTGGATTAATCATGGGGCTAATTTACTGTTGAACTCGCACGTATTGTTTATTTCGGCTCCCGCTTACGTTTTATTCATTGGCTTGACTGAAGAGTTTGCTAAACAAATGATTGTACTCCTGATCTTCTTTTTTAATCGGGCTAAAAAGAAGGCTTGGAGTCCTTTAGCCTATATGATGGTGGGAATCAGTTCGGGTTTGGGATTTTCCGCTGTCGAGAATATTTCCTATGTGCAACATGGTATCTTATTCGATGTGCTGCACCATAGTGTGGGTCTTGGCACGATTACGGCATTAACGCGCGCATTATATACGCCCTTTTTGCATGCCATTTGGGCAGGCATTGTCGCTTATGCCTTAGGTATTGTGGCGCAAAGGGGATATCGCGATTGGCATCTTGCGGTTGGAGCGTATTTGATTGCCGCAATTTTTCACGGATTCTATGATGCATCTTTAGGATATGGTGATTTATCGATTTTGGACGTTGCCCTTTCTTATCTGGTCTTTTTAAGCTTGTTACTCAATAATCGCCGACGTCAATATTTAGGTGTTTCGAAAGGATAAGGGGGAGGATGGCAACGCCCCTTGCATTTTTCGTATTTTAATTTTTCCCCATTAAGGTAGAGAAGCATGAAGGAGGGCTCTGTTTACGGTACCAGCAGCTTTATTTCGTCTCACGCGCCATATTACCTATTGGTTGCGGTGGTTTATTGAAGTGGTTATTTTAGTGACGTTGGCAGTGGGCATTGTGGCGTTCTTTGCTCATTGGGGAGGACTCATCTATCATCCGGAGCAAATTCTGATGAATTTGCGCGGAATATTGGATGACATTTTTACCTTGGCGTTGCTTGTAGAAATGCGGGATTTGTTTCGTCACTTATCACCAACCAGGCTCTTAGATATTGTTGCGACAGTTTTGGCCAGACAGTTGGCGTTAGCACATAGCGTGGAAGGCGTTTTGCCCGTTGCTATTGCGATATCATTGATTGTTTTGGTCAGAGGTATTTGGACCCGCTTCTTTGAAAAAGCGGAAATAGAAGAAGGTTAGAGGCCACTTAATGGCTAGCCATCAGACTCTTTTGAGTGAATAGGGTATGTAAGAAAGGCAGGAATGATCGGTGTTATCGTGGTCGGCAGTGACCATGGGATTTGATCGAGAACATCCTATTTTTACCCAATTAAATCTCACGATTTATCCGAGTATGTCGGTCATTGGACCATCGGGATCGGGGAAATCGACCTTGTTAAGCTCTTTGCTAGGTTATGTATCACTTTTTGAGGGTGAAATTCTGATTGACGGTGTACCAGCGGACCGTACTGTCGTGGGACAATTGATTAGTTATATGCCCCAAGAAAACATTTTGCCTGGGGATTTGACCCTGCGAGAATACCTGAGCGAATTAGCCGAATTAGATGGACAAAAAAGCATTCAGGTAAAGGAAACGGTTTATGAGATGGCGTCACTTGTGCATTTAGAATCGGTATTAGATCGTCGGCTTGGACACATGTCTGGGGGAATGAAACGCCGCGCCCTGTTGGCTGCCGTTCTTCTTTATCCTGCGCCCTGGGTGATAATTGATGAACCGACGTCAGGTCTCGATCCAGAAGAGCAATTAACAGTACTCGGCTTATTGTCAGAGCTTTCTCAGAAACGACACGTGGTCATTGCGACATCGCGGCTAGAAGAAGTTGCGGCATTACAAGGGGACATTGTCTTGGTATTGCCGCAAGGTCAGGTCGAGATTATGAGCCGGGAACGACTTCAAGCCATGGCTCGTGGACATGTCTTTGTGCTGCCTGATCACGAGGTCGACTTAGGCCGAACGCGTTTGTGGCAACCAATGCCTGATGGGCAGGTAAAAATTTTTAGTGATAAACCTCTACCCCATGCTGTCAGTATCGAACCCACCTTAGAAGATGGGTATTATTGGTATTTATCACAGCGTGAGTTGATGGTGTCATGACAGCGTCTTCATCCTATCTGCTTGCGGCGGATCAAATAGGCCTGTCTATCCGTAATGAATGGCTTTTAAAAAATGTTTCATTCCGTTTACATCGGGGGATTACCGCGCTCATCGGACCTAATGGGGCTGGCAAAACCACGCTCTTTCGTATCCTGGCGGGCATCTATGAACCTTCCGAGGGGCGTTTGATGGTGAATTTGCCTGTCGTTTCTTCGCGTTCTCGAGCGGCATATGTTCCTCAGTTTCCCGGAGCCTATCCGCACCTTACGCCTTTTGACTATTTGGTGTGGATTGGTGGGTTTAGTGGATTGACGTATGATGAGGCCAGAGATCATGCACGGGAGATTTTGTTGAGGATGGATTTGTCTGCTGTGGCTTTTCGTCCCTCGAACCAACTTGATGGGGGTCAGAAGAGGCGAGTAGCCTTGGCCGCAGCATGGATACAAAGGCAGCCTATTGTTTTATTGGATGAACCTACCGCAGGGCTTGACCCAGCTGGCCGATTGGCCTTCTGGCGGGATTTAACGCTTTGGAATCGCGAATTGCAGATTGACGGCAGTTATCTGATTACAACGCATTTGTTAACCGAAGTGGAACAATATTGCCAGCATGTCATTATTTTAGATAGAGGTACGACACGATTTGCGGGTTCAACGAATGACTTGCGTCAAAGAGCCAAACCTTATAGTTTCTGGGCCAAAGACCCCGTTGTCTCTCACGATCACACGATTGTGGCAGGGCTGAGATCTCCTCAAGGAATTCCCATATTAAGTGCGAAACCTGAAAAGCTGTGGGCCGAGCGTGAACCCACGGTATTGGACGGGTATTTATCCGTCATTCAAAATATCGGAAAGGAGGTTTAACCCCATTACGCGAAAGGTCATGCAATCACCAGTGATGACATCATTAAATACCATGGGTGCTGCACGGCCATTGAGAACCATCATCGCCGTGATCATCAAAGATACCATTCGTTTAAGTTGGCGTGATCCATTAACCCGATTAGAAATCGCGTTACTGGCGATCTTAACCTTTTTATCCGCGATTGCCACCATTGGGTCACCCAATGCGGGTGATGGCGCGATTCAAATGCTGGCAATCTCGTACCAAGTGACACCATTTAGTTTAGTCTTGATTATTGGTCAATTGGGACGTCACCGGCCTCATGAGCTCTTGTGGCATACCCGGCGCTTACCTCGCTTTGCCTATTTAAGTGGCCGGTTTTTGGGACTACTCATTGTGGGATTCATCATTCTGGGCCTTATGGGGATTGAAGGCTCCTTACTCATGGCGATTATTGGGACGTTTCCGATTATGCCCAGCATTGCTGACAACTTTTTCTTTTTGTTGACTATTGCTGCTCCGAGCCTTGTTGTGGTCACTGGCGCGTTTCTGTGGCTTAGTGAATGGCAGGGCGATGAAGGTCATTATTTTGTTCTCGCGATTGTCCTGTCTTTAATCATTGCCTTTAGCGAGTACAAGATTCCGGCCTTAGAGGCGTGGAATCCTCACTTGTTGTTTTACAATCCCTTTCCGGGTTTTTTGATGTTGGGATTGGCATTACCGCCTGCTTTATATGGCCCAGTTGGGATTCCTTCGTGGCTAGTTATCAACCGTGTAATCTGGATGGCTGTGGGTTTGGGATTTTTTCTTTTAGCGTTAATGAGTTCACGAAGTGTTACGCATCTTTATCCGTTAAAAAGTGCCGGTAAATTTCGCTTGGGAGCTGGGGTTCTCATAGCCGGATTTTTTCTGGGACTCGTCACGCTGCATCATTTAGCCACTGAACTTTCGCCATATCCCTTAGTCATGACCATAGACGAACAAGTGCAAAGCCGCAATGAAGTGGTGACATTGCATGTTAATCCATCGACGGGCTTTATTTCGGGTCAGGCTATGATGTCTTTTTCCCATGCCCAAGTGGGAACGCTGAATATAGCACTGAACCGCGGATTGATGTTGCATGGGAATTTTCCCATTTTACGTATGAATCACGGGGATGTATTTGCTATGTCGGCGGCGGCTCAATGGAGGGTGCGCTTAAGCCATCCCGTGAAGACGTTAACTTTATCATTCTCGGGCCATCTATTACCGCAACCCACCCCATTAGTTTATCCGCCATTTTTCCCGGGCAACGTTTATGAACATTTATATGTTGGGCACTCGCGTGTATTCCTCCAAAGCGGAGGATTTTGGTACCCACGTCTTATACAATTTCATCAACAACAAGCTGTGGTTGTTTCCGGACTTTCGCAATTGACGTTATCAGAACCGGCCAATGAGCGTTTACCAGTTCCTGTTACCGATATGGATATTGAAGGCTCTAAAACCTGGAACTATGAACCCGACCAAGGCCCGCTATTTTTCTTTCAAGCACCATACCGCATAGTTCGCCATCAAGGCTTTGATGTGCTTGGACCTGAACCGTTGTCCAAGTCAGCTACTCGCTCATTCCACAGTTTTAGGCAGGCGTGGCAACGTCTAGGACCATGGCTAATCGGCACTCAGAAGCCTTTTATCGTGGTTTATAGTCCTATCACTATTCATCCCTTATTGTGGCAAAGGGTACTGATTGTTTCGGCAGTTCATCCTTTTACGTTGCCGGGAGATCCCGTCACAGGCTCCACTGAGATTCCTTCGCCGTTTGAAGCCGCGGTGACATTGGACCAATTATGGTGGGAGCCCACTCCTCATTCGTCCGTTTTACAGTACGAAACCCTTTTGGAAGCGTATCGGGGCACTCCTAGAATTCGCTCCTTGTTGGCCGAGGTTCAAAAGGGACAAATACCGGGATTACCGAAACTTACGTCACAAGAGGCGGCAACCATATTGAACGAGTGGCCTCATCTTTCCACTCTTTCGGCACAGCAATGGCTCAGCTATGCCGGATTATCGCCAGACGGAGGACTGTAATCATGCGATCTTTTTGGCACATCATCCGGGTGAACGTCAAGATCAGCGGGTGGATGCCGGCTATTCTTGCGGGAATTTCTGTAACCTTGTTGGCATTGACCCATGGCCCTCTCGAATTGGCTCGGTTATGGCAACATCATTTCATTGAAAACTGTGAAGCTTTTTTTCCCCTGACTTATGCCTTTATTACCGCTCCTTTGATGGTCATAGACCATGAATTTGGGATGATTGAACTGACATCATCATTGCCCCGACAGCACATTTTGCTCGTGCGGTGGATTATTACTTGGGGAATGGCGACACTGGTCAATATCGTGTTTGTGAGCATTATGATAAGCCTATGGGGACCAGTACGATTGGGAGCTGGAATCTTAGCGGCTCTTGGTCCTTTGTTTTTGGAATCCGGTTTGGCATTATGGGCTAGTGCTCTTACCAAACGTGTGGCTGTGGGCTATTTAGTGGCGATAGCCCTGCCAGTGTCCGATTTGATTGTTCGGGTTCTTGGAGGGTTTCAGGCTTTTCCACTCCTGCAATTTGTCAATTTATTTGCGTTTCGCTGGCCCATTACCAGCGTGAATTGGCAGATCGTAGCGGTAACCCAATTTGTAACAGGCTTTTTGTTAATGACCATGGCGATTATTTTCGCCCGTTGGTTGTATCAACGCATGCTCTCTTAAACGCATATCGTTGTTTTTAAGAGGTTGTGGGGATCAACGGATCCTTTAGTCCGTTATCAGCTTAAGGATCATCACGGTGCGATCTGATTAATCATCTGGGTTTCACTCCGAGGACAAGAGGGGAGATGGTTTTTGTTCGAAACCTCATAGGTGTGGCACTTCTGATTTTTGCCCTTCTCGCTATGGCCGCATGGTCAGGGTTTCGTAATGGCTCGCGTATTCGGAACCATGATGGACCATTGTGGCCGTGGGTCATCCGTCTTCTATTGACGGGAATTGTGCTGAGCTCTATGGGTTGGAGCGCACTGCACCGGTGATGCGTACTCTTCAGTGGCGGCAAAAATGAGATCACGGGATTTTTTGATTATTGATATCAAGCTCTCCGCAATACTCTTTGGATTGACAAAGACGTAATCGTATTATTAATATTAGTTTCAACAAATGAGTGGTTTGGCATGTTATGGTTTCTTATGGTTGACACTCACATATGGGAATCAAATGAATTACACTTTTTCGTGCAATGAAGAAGCCATAGATTTTCTCTTCATGACAGAGAGCCAGAGCCTGTGAAAACTGGTATGAAGGAGAAATCTTACCCACTTCGGAGCATTCTTGTGATGAACAAGACGGTGCCGCCGTTATCCGGTATCGAGGGGCCTTTTAGGCAATCGAGGTGGTACCGCGGAGCTAATCCGTCCTCATGGAGGACGGATTTTTGTTGTTGAATGGGGGATATCACAGTTGCGGATTGTGGTGAAGATTGGGACATCCAGTTTGTGCGGGGATGACGGACGGCTAATGGACGCACGGGTCGAGAATTTGGCCCGTCAAATTGCATGGACCCGCAAACAACACCATGAACTCATTGTCGTCTCGTCCGGAGCGGTTGGAGCAGGCATTGGTCATACGGGTAAACGTCCCACCAATGTTATTGAAAAGCAGGCCCTAGCCGCGATTGGGCAAACTTATTTGATGCAGGCCTATCAGCGACACTTACCAGACATTTCCCTAGCACAAATTCTCTTGACGCGACAAGATCTTGAGCATCCAGCACGGCGTGCCAATTCAGCTAACACGATTCAACGCCTGCTGGAATGGGGAGCGCTTCCCATTGTGAATGAAAATGACACCGTAGCGCATGAAGAAATTCGCATCGGCGATAATGATACGCTGGCCGCCCGCGTGGCTGGCTTGATTCAGGCTGATCTTCTTATTTTATTATCGGATGTTGACGGCCTTTATACGGAAGATCCCAGACAAGATCCTGATGCCCAGCACATTGCAACGGTGCCGTGGGTTTCAGCAGAACTCCTCAACCGACATACAGCGTCCAAAGGTCCATGGGGGACTGGGGGAATGCACACAAAATTATTAGCCGCGCGTATTGCTCAGGAACATGGAATTCCTACCATCCTTGCCGACAGTTCCACCTACGGGATTTTGCAACATTTGATTCAAGGAGATCCCATGCGCGCCACCTATTTCTTATCGCAGCCCGAAAATTCATAGAACGAGGCCATTATGCACGGCAATATCATGGGATTTAACAAAAGGAGCAGTAGATATGTTGCAACAGATGTTAAAAGCAAGCCGTCAGGCGCAAAAGACTTTGGCTCTAAGCCCTGCGAACAAAAGAAATCAGATTTTAGAGACCATGGCATCGTTATTAGCGGAGCGACGCGAGATGATTTTGGCAGCGAACCGCAAGGATATCGAACGGGCCATCGATTTGTCTCCGGCATTGATGAAGCGCCTCGAACTGACAGAGGCACAATTGATGCGCCTCATTGATGGGATTCATGTTGTGATACGGCAGCCAGATCCGTTAGGTCAAGGCGAGGGACAACGGCGTTTACCTAATGGATTGACGATTGAAGCAGTTCATGTGCCTTTAGGAGTCATTGGTTTAATATTTGAAAGTCGGCCCGGCGTGGCCATTGAAGCCACTGCCCTGATTATCAAATCAGGCAATGCCGTCATTTTACGGGGCGGGCATGAGGCGATGGAGTCCATTAGGGTCATCGTCGACTGTTGGCAAGATGCGGTAACCCTGTCGGGCTTCGATAAGGAGCTGGTGCAAGCTATTTTAGACCCGGATCGGCAATATGTGACCGACTTGATGCATTTAAATGGTCTTGATTTACTCATTCCCCGAGGGGGACCTGGTCTCATTCAAAAAGTGGTCAAGGAAGCAACCGTACCGGTTATCGAAACCGGTGTCGGAAATTGCCATGTGTATGTGGACAATATGGCGGATGTTGGTATGGCCGTGGATATTGTCACCAACGCTAAAGTCTCAAATCCCGGTGTCTGCAATGCCGCGGAAACTGTGCTGGTGCACCGCGATATAGCCCCCAAGTTTCTTCCTGCATTAGAACAGCATCTAAGTTCCTATGGGGTGACATTGCATGCAGATCCCTTGTCTAGACATTATTTATCGTTGGCTGTCCCAGCGACGGAAGAAGATTTCGCCACAGAATATTTGAGTCTCGATTTGGCGGTCAAAATTGTGGAGAATATCGATGAGGCCATTGAACATATCGCTCGATATGGAACGAAACATTCTGAAGCCATCGTCACCAACGATTACACCCGTGGAGAATATTTTTTGAATGCGGTAGACGCCGCGGTGGTCTATTGGAATGCATCCACACGTTTTACAGACGGGTATGAATTTGGAATGGGTGGTGAAGTGGGAATTTCAACCCAGAAACTTCACGCCCGGGGTCCCATGGGACTCTTGGCATTAACGACATGGAAATGGATCGCAAAAGGTCATGGGCAAATTCGCTAATATCGAACCCGGATCTTTCGAAAGCTAGTCGACCGATCACGTTGTTCTCACGGAAACTGAGCATTTTTTGCGGTTAGGAGAATGGGATAGAGTCACAATGAGTCTTGAACGTATTCTTAGAATGTGTGGCGGACGTTGATTTTGCCATACTGGCATAGAGAAGCCTTAACTTCCAACCGTAAAACCATAAAACCATAAAACCATAAAACTCGAAGATGTTTTTAATTATAGCTCGCACAGGATCCCCAAATTCCGATATTCTTATTGGAAGATAGCAAACTGCTATGTTTAATATCACAATCGGTGAATAGGAGAAGTCGGTGCAATCATTTATTGTCTTAGGAATTTTTCTTTTGGCGATGGCATTACTCGCTTCCAATCGTGTGCGCATCGATTTGATTGGACTCATCGTGTTATTAAGCCTGGGACTTACCGACAGTTTACCGCCTTCCATACTGTTTTCCGGATTTTCATCGGAAGCCGTCATATTGATTGCCGGCATGTTGGCACTGGGCGAAGGGCTTGTGGCATCGGGTGTTACTGACTGGCTGGCGCGATTTTTGCAGCGCATCGGCGGAACAGGAGAAAGACGTCTTTCCACGGTACTCATGATTACAGCAGCATTACCTTCGGCTTTTATCAGCGACGTAGGACTCGTGGGCATGTTCATACCGGTTGTTAAAGCATTACATCAGCGTATTGAGGTGCCGGTACAAAAATTGTTAATGCCGCTGGCGGTGGCGGCCACCTTGGGCGGACTCCTGACGATGGTCGGTAGTGCGGGCAATATTGTTGGCAACCAAGCGTTAAAGACAGCGGGTTATGCGCCTATTAGTATATTTGGTATTACCCCATTAGGTGTTGCTTTCTTGCTGGTGGGTATTGGTTTTATGGTGAGTTTAGGTCGCTTCTTGATTCCCAATCGGTCTGAGACTCCTTTAATTGATAATGCCGATTCTCTTCGCCAATACATGTCAGAAGTCAAGTTGTTAGCGGATTCACCTCTCATTGGCAAAACGTTGGATACGATTAAAGTGTTCACCGAAAAAGGGTTAACGGTCACGCGTATTGTCAGAAACGGCCGGGTTATGCCAGCTCACAGTCAAAGCCGTTTGCAAGCTGATGATATTTTATTGGTTTTGGGAGATGTTGATCGCCTATTAAATTCTGACGATCAAAAATGGGGTATGGTTCTAGCGGCCGATCATCCCACCGAATCGCAGGAACCCAGTGAGGTTGTTGTGGCGGAATTGCTCTTGGGCCACCGCGCTCCCTGGGTGGGACGCACTGTCATCCAGTTGCATTTGCGACACCGGTATGGAATTACGGTTTTGGGGCTTTATCGCGATGGGGAATTGGTTTATCAACGCTTGAGTGATATCCGTCTACGGGTGGGGGATATTTTACTTGTCCAAGGAAGTCCGGAAAATCTTGCCGCTTTACAAAATCTTCACGGCATTATTTCGCTCAACGAGCCAATTCAACGGGTGCCTACCAGGCGTTATGGTTTGTGGTTAGCGCCAGCGATTCTGTTGGGTTCTTTATTACTTGCGGCCTTAAATATTATTGACATTAAGTTGGCTATCGTCCTCGGAATTGTGTTGATGGCCATTACGGGCATCTTGCAAATTTCTGATGCTTACCGCGCCATTGAATGGCGCATTGTCGTTTTTGTGGCGGGAATGATTCCCTTGGGAACGGCATTGATTCGAACAGGCATCACACAAAAGATGGTATCTGCTTTAACTGTGGTGAATCACATGCTAGGCAATCACCCTACCTGGATGATTGCAATGTTGTTTTTGATTGCCGCGATGTTGACACAAGTCTTGTCGAACATTGCCACCGTTTTGGTTTTGGCGCCCGTCGCTGCGGGATTGGCTCGGCCCTTACATGTGCTTCCAGATCCCCTAGTGATGGCGGTGATGGTAGCGGTTTCAGCTTCGCCATTAACGCCATTGGCTAATAAGGTGGACCTTTTGATCATGGGACCGGGAGGATTTAAATACGGCGATTTTCTCCGTTTGGGTATTCCCTTAACGGTGCTGTTTGCAGCTGTCGCCACCTGGCTAATACCGATCTTCTTTCCTTTTTGAGCCTTTTTAGACCTTTTTAGATAGGATTTAAGAGGTGAGAGTGGCCGAATCCCGTTTTATTTGGGGAATCGGGTAGGACTTGGCGAGTCAAACTTATCGTACGGGTAATCTTGAAACCACTGGTGAAAGCGCCTTCGCGGTCGAATGATTTTCCAGCCTTTTGGCGTTTTAGGTTCTTTATCGATTAGAAGCATTTGACGAAGCCACCATCCAGCAAAAATTCCTACCCACACCAATAAACTGACAATTATGGCAATTTCTACGGTCATCGCATACTCCTTTCCTAAATACATTAAGGACGGGAACTTGACGTTGATGAGAGCATATCAAAATTAGACGATGGCGTCTAGGGATGACAGAAATAGCAAAGCATGGTTGAATAAATTTATGCAAAGAAATAATATAAGTCAGTTCTTATGGTTAGCGCTCTTTATCGTGTCCATGCTCTTGGCTCCGACTTACGGGGTGCATCTCTTTAATGAGAGGGTGAGTCATGATTTAGAATGGTGGGGGCATCGCTATCCAGCATTACAATTGATTTGGGTAGTGGGAGGTCTGCCATTAACCACGTTGTTGGTGATCTACCGAGCCAGCGGGTATTTTGGACGTGAACCCGCAAAGTGGCGCATTTTGGGGATTTTTATTTTGGGCGGCATCACGGAACTCGTGGTCAAACATTTTGTGGCGACACCTTTTCCCCCCAATGTGCCACCGCCAACCGGATATCGCCAACTCATTCTTTGGACCAATATCGAACCCTCGACGGTGTTCGCGTGGCTCCGTCAGTTAAATCCTTCGACTGCGGGGGTGCACCATCTATCTTCACATCTTTTGCGAGGGTCGTTTCCCAGTGGCCATGTCTTTCGTATCACCTATGCCTATGGTTTATTTTTGTCGTCCAAATGGCGGCTGGTGATAGCGGGTGTGGCGGCATTCTGCGTGGTGGCCACGGGAGGTCATTGGATGTGGGACGCCCTTGGAGGATTTTTGTTAGCGTCATGGGGATTGGAATGGAGAAGCACACAACCCAAAGGCAGGGTCATGGTGAATGGCTGACGAATGGACCGAGGATGAAGAATTTCGTCGATTACGCGAAAAAATTTTACAATGCCATCGATGCGACTTGCGAACAGCGGCTCATGGTGTCGTGTTTGGTGAGGGAGACAGCCATCATCCCCCATTGGTTTTCATTGGTGAAGGACCGGGGGCTGAAGAAGACCGCTTACTGCGCCCTTTTGTAGGGCCAGCAGGACAACTACTGGACAAAATGTTACAGGCTGGCGGTTTTGACCGGTTCCACGGGGTTTATATTCTTAACGTGGTCAAATGTCGACCTCCTCACAACCGAACGCCAACCCGCGAAGAACGTCTGGCGTGCTGGCCCAATTTGTCGGCACAATTACGTTATTTGTCGCCCCGTATAGTGGTTTTGTTAGGCTCTACGGCTGTGCAAACATTACTGGGTATTGCCTCCTTGAGTGCGGCACGGGGACGGTGGTTTGAGCGTGGCGGGGTCTTTTTCCGCGCCACATTTCATCCTGCGGCTTTACTGCGAAATCCTAAATGGAAAGTCTTGGCTTGGGAAGATATGAAAGTCATCATTGATAAGTATCGGGAATGCATTAATCCAGAGCACTATTCCCCATTTTATCCCCTTCCTGGAGAATAACTGAAGATAAGCATGAGCGGATGGGAGAGCGGTTTCTGATTGACAGGACATGCTCTAAAAGCCCGAACCCGTTATGAGATAGCCAACAATGGATAGGATCATGAGAGCGGCCCATAAGGCGGTATAGACAACCTTGTGCCAAAAGGGAATGGCATTATAATCTCGGCCCGGACCATGCTTAATGCGTCCGATAAAATTCCAGATAATAAAAGCCAGAATGATCACAGTCAACGGATCAATATGAATCTGCCCGGTAAAGGGACTATAAAAAAGAACCACCACTAAACCTAATAACCCGATGATCCAAGCTTTCCATCCTAAAAAGGAAACGGTGCGACCCCCGTCTAGCGGAACAATGGGAATTAAGTTGAAAATATGCATGAAAAAACCAAATAATGCAAGCCAACGTAAGGCCGGAATCTGGGTCATCTCATAAAGTCCCAAAGTTAACAGGGTGGCGAAAAGCCCAAAAATGGGACCGGCAATGCCAATAAATGCCTCGTCATCTGCATTGCGGGGCATCTGCCGCAAATTAATCATGGCGCCAAGAAACGGGATAAAGGTTGGCCAGGAGGCATCTAAATGTTTTATGCGATTTGCCAAAACATGACCACTTTCGTGAATGGCAATAATGACGGCAAGCCCGATACCAAATGCCCAACCGAAAGTGAGCCCATACAACAGCATGGATACCACAAGACTGCCAAAAGCTAAAAAGACTTTCGCCTTATAAAGCAGAGCGAAAAATGAAAGAATGGAGTTGGTCCATGACCGCTTGGGTCTAGGCGGTTCGGGAATTATCGGTTCTTGTTCATGGTCTAGAGAAAAGTTCCAATCCATATGGGGTTCTTTGTCATAGGGTTCCATATTGCTAATCTCCTTGTTCAATAGGGGAATCCGGATAGGTGATCCAATCACTAAAACTACCGGCATATAAGAGTGCAGGAATTCCTAAGAGAGATAAGGCAAAAATATTGGAACATGCTGAAACCCCTGAACCACAATAGACAATCGGTGGCAACTGCATAGACAGAACTGGAGCAAAATGCTGTTGTAAACTTTCTAATGGGCGATATTCTGCTGGTGAAAGATAGACCGCCTTATAATCAAAGTGGTGGGCGCCGGGTATTCGTCCGGCTACTGGGTCAATGGGTTCATAATATCCCATATACCGTTCATAGGACCGCGAATCGATTAAGGGATAGCGGCCAAGATGTTCTAGCACGAAATCACGGTTAACCACCCACTGTGATCGAGGAGTGAGCGTAGGCCTTGGAGATAGCTGTGGCTGGGGAATATCTGCGGTGACCGGTAATCCAGCATTGAGCCAGGCTTGAAATCCTCCTTGAACAATAACAACATCTTTATCGATACCAAAGTACCTAGCCAACCACCAAAAGTGTGCCGCGCCAGATCCATCGCTATCATAAGCGACGAGAGTTTTGTCAGGTGTCCAGCCTAATTGTGACAATACAGACGCGAATTGATCGGCCGAGGGAAGAGGATGTCTTCCTCCATGTTGTCCCTTGGGTGAACACAAATCGGATTCCAGATCGAGAAAATGGGCTCCAGGAATGTGCGCGTGTGCATAGTCTAAAGATGCCTGTTCTGGCTGCATTAAATTGTACCGGCAATCAACAATAATGATCTGATCAGGATGTTGTGTAGCTAACCATTTCGGCGATTTTAATGGCATGATTCACCGACCCTTTCTGATGACGTTCCTGATTTTTTCGATGGTCCATATGGGGGCAATCGACAACTTGTTTGAGCCGGCCAGATGTTTCGGTGTAACGCACGGGCCAAAAGACTCGCGGCTAAGGGATAAATAGCAATGATGATGAACCAAGGGTTCACGAAACTCGCCATAACCCCGAGCATTAATAAGCTTTTAGACCAGGGAGTACACATTCCGAAATCCCTCCTCTTTATCTACAAATTATGCGCTGTCTTAAGAGGATTGTCTAACAGGTGAAAAAATCTCCGATCAATATAAAGGAAATGCTGGCAAGGCAAGAGAATATAGAGATTCAAAGATCAGAAATATCCCGCATGTTGGAGAATTAAAATTTATGATAAGGAGTGGATTTTATAATGCGTCCCAAGTCTTGGGCTATGAGTATATTGACCATGTCTTTTGCCTTAATTTCCCCGTCATTATCATGGGCTTCCCCTTCCCAGGTCCTTGTCCATGCCCCACGTTTGAAGTTGGCTCCTCCTTCCCACCGTACCAGTAACTATGGTTGGGCATCCAGTAACTGGTCAGGCTACGCGATTACCAATGGACCATATTCGTCGATTACGGGACAGTGGGTTGTTCCCACGGTGTCTCCCAGTCATGGATCCACCTATTCATCGGCTTGGATTGGTATCGATGGGTTTAATAACAGTGATTTGATTCAAACCGGTACGGAGCAGGATTATGCCCAGGGAAGAGCGCAATATTCTGCCTGGTGGGAAATTTTACCGGCTGCCGAAACCGTGATCAATGAACCCGTCTCCCCGGGGGACGATATGTCCGCATCGATTGTTAATGATGGTGGGGGCATTTGGACGATTACCTTAAAAGATTTAACGAAGGGATGGACTTTTTCGACGAATCAGGCCTACTCGGGTCCCGCTTCCTCAGCGGAATGGATTTTAGAGGCCCCGACCATTGGTGGCCATATCGCCACGTTGGCCAATTACGGGCAAACCACGTTTAATCCGGGAACGGTCAATGGGCAAAATCCCGGTTTGGTTAGCCAAGACGGTGGGGTCATGATCCAAAAAAACAAGCAGGTTTCGACCCCATCACTGCCAGATAGCGATACCGACGGATTTAATGTTGCGTATGGTTCAGTAGCACCATCTCCGCCCAATTCATAAAGAAAGGCTCGGCCTTTAAGGGAATATGCTTGATAGAGATCATGGAACTTGATACAGTCCTTGGTATACAATGCGCTCAAGTAGGATTCCAGGGAGGTTACCATGGTCTCAATATTTTTGGTTCTTGGCTCCGTTATGGCCCTTTTATCGGTCGCTCTTGGGGCTTTTGGCGCTCATGCCCTCAAAAATCGATTGGATAGTACGCGCTTGGCCAATTACCAAACGGGTGTACAGTATCAAATGTATCACGCGGGAGGACTCATCGTTACGGGGCTTCTCAGTCATATTATTGCCCAGAGCACTTTGCTCACCTGGGCTGGATGGCTTTTTCTTGCGGGGATTGTCTTGTTTTCCGGTAGTTTATATATATTATCTATTTCGGGTCAGAAACGATGGGGAATGGTAACCCCTTTTGGCGGACTGGCGTTTATTATAGCGTGGGCCTTTTTAGCAGTGGTGGCTAGCCACATTGTGTAAAATTTGGCGAACTGGCAGAGAATGACCCGTATAAAGACATCATGCGCTGCGAATACTGTAGTGATTGAACACCAGTGGGAGGTGCGGAGATGAACCTTGTAGAAAAGGTTATGCTCGCAGGCCAGCCCTTAAATGCCGATCAATTACGTGTGCTATTGGCAGGTTGTGATGTCTATGTTACGCCGTCGGAAGCCCAATGGCTCTATTCTCGCTATGCTCATCTGAAAGTTCAGCACAAGATCGATCGGGCTCTATCCCGATCGTAAATCTTATGAGTGAGGATGAATCGATAATGGCTTTGCGGTGGGTTGGACGACTCATAGTGGGATTGATTGGACTCGCCATCTTATTTGTTCTCGTGCTTAAAGTCATTCTGGGACCACAATTTCAAAAGCCGGTTGTTCAACTTGCGCGTCCTCGTCTTCCGTACTTTTCGCATGTGGTTGTCATCATGATGGAAAATCATGGCGATAAAATTTTGTACAATAATCCTCAAGCCAAATATATTAATCAATTGATGAACACGTGGGGATTCGATACGAATTATTTTGGGGTAACGCATGTCAGTTTACCGAATTACGTCGCCTTGTTATCAGGCTCTACAGGAGGAACGCACAGCGATAGTCCTCTTCAACGGTTCCATCAAATGAGTTTGCCTCAAGAGTTAAATCAGGCCAAGATTAGCTGGCAAGCCGTTATGGAAAGTATTCCGTCTCCCGGCTTTAATGGGAACTGGTATCCGGATCATTTACCCAAAAATACCGCGCCGATTGTTCCACCTCCCGATGCATTATATGCCAAAAAGCATAATCCGTTTGCCTTATTCCCAGCATTAAACAAAAGCCGGCCAGATCATACCATTAATTTAACTCAGTTTCGTCATGAACTGTCGTCTGGCCATATTGCTCAATTTACATGGATTACACCGAATTTATGCCATGACATGCACGGCCAAGCATCGGGTCCGGGAGCTAGTTGTCCCACGAGCAACCCCACGTTGTTAATCGAAAATGGCAATCACTTTCTACAACAGCTGATTCCTGAGATTATTCATTCACCAGGTTGGAATAGTCACTCGGTAATTTTTCTGACGTGGGATGAGACCAATGATCCCACCAACTTTCTATCGCCAACCGATCTCCGCGCGTATTTGGCTCCTGGTCCTGAGGCCCCGGTGATTCCTGTTGCTGATATTGCTATTGGCGGCGGTAAAGTTCCCTTGTTAGTCCTGTATGGTCGTCATCCTCATCCTTTGCGGGTTAACTTATGGGCTGATCATTACAGCGTGCTCAAGACCATTGAAGATAGCTGGGATCTGCCATATCTCGGGCATGCGCAGGATGCCGATGTGCCAGTATTAACGCCATTTTTCTCTGAAAAGAAAACATCCTCGACACGCTAAATATGGCGTGGGAGGATGGCAGGCGCGGCAATGATAAATTATTCCTTATTGTAATCACGGTATAACATAGGCGCCAACACCGCAATTGCACCGATAAATGCGATTCCGACCACTGCGATAACCAGAAGGTCACCCGCTGTAATCATCGCAATCCCTCCTTCACACCCTGAATTGAGTGCACTTCAGGTTTCAAAATCTAGTTATATTGTATCACGAAATCCGCACACATTACTATGGATTCAATGGATTATACGCCAAATTGCCCGAACATCGGTGGAATAAGGATATACCGGACGGGACAAAATACTAACACTATGGACAAAACGAAAACATCTAGCAGGATAAAACAACCAACGCAGTCGCGGCTTGTTAGTAATAAATATGGGTCAGGAAAGCGTGTGAAAGTTCCCCGGGACATTAATGCGACCCGTCTTACCTTGATGACGGTAGGGGGAATCATGGGCTCAGGTTTGTTTTTAGCGATAGGACAAGCTATTCGTTTGGCTGGTCCGGCCATCGCGATTTCATTGTTAATTGGGGTGACGATTATGGCCTTGGAAGTGGCAGCCCTTGCTGAAATGGCTGCGGCTGACAGGGAACGTGGCTCTTTTTTGGCCTTTGCCCACCATGCGTTGGGACCGGGATCCGCCTTTGTGGGAGGATGGATTTTTTGGTTTTCTAGCATCCTCAACATTTCTGCTGAAGCCACTGCGGGTGCCATTTTCACACGTCTTTGGTTTCCCCAAATTCCCGTTTATGTTTTTAGCGTGGGTTATGCTTTGATCGTTGTAGGGATAAACTTTTTAACGGTTCGTGGATTTAGCACCGTGGAATCATGGATGTCCGGTACGAAAATCACGGCGACGGTTGTGTTTATTTTGATTGGCATCTTAGCCATTGCAGGGATTTTGCCCGTTAAACATCCCGTGGGTATCCGGGGCTGGTATGCCATGCCGAGCTTTTTCCCACACGGCATTAAAGGGGTATTAGCAGCTATGGTACTGGTGCTCTTTTCGATGTCGGGCACGGGCGTGCTAGGACTCGCTGCACCCAATGTTAAAAATGCTGAAACCACCATTGCCAAAAGCATTCGCAATACCATTATCGCCATTTATATCTTATATGTAGGGGCCGCTTTGGCCTTAACCTCAATTTTGATTTGGTATACGGTTCCCACAGCGCAAAGTCCTTTTACGGCAGCCTTGCGCACTCTCCCCTGGGGATGGCTGGTTAATGTTTTTAACTTGGTGATTCTTTTAGCGGTGTTGAGTGCGATGAATGCGGGGCTATTTGCAACAGACCGCGTCCTCGCCACGCTTGGCCGTATTCATGCTGCTCCTAAAGTGGTTGCCAAGGAATCACACGGCATTCCCCGGATGGCGAATCTCGTGACAGGGATTTTATTCGTGGTGATTAGTGGTTTGGCTTATTTTTTGCCTAAAACGGCTTATTTATATCTAGTCACCGCGACCGGATTTCAAGCCTTATTTATTTGGGGTTTGATCATTGTGACGCAAATCGTTTACCGCAAGATTTTGTTAAAAGAAGGAAAGGATCTTGAGTTTCGATTAAAAGGATATCCCTATTCTTCGATTCTAGCGGTGATTCTGATTGTCGGCGTAATTGCGACCGCCCCATTAGCGCCACATGAAATGATTTCTTTGGAAATTAGTATTGGGGCATCGGTGATATTTTTTATTGCGTATTTGCCGGTTCGGGCAAAACGGTTAAAGCAGCAGCACGAAAAATGACGGACCCTCTGTGTCGTCGAATTTTGGTGTGTTAGAATGAATGCTGATCCTGCGCGAGATAACCGGAGGATTTGAGGTGCGTATAATTGGGGAAGAAGGGACTATGTCGTGAAAATAGGTTTGCCTACAGAAATTAAACCCGATGAAAATCGCGTGGCCTTAACGCCCGCCGGCGTCATGGCGTTAACCCGAGACGGCCACCAAGTGCTTATTCAACAAGGTGCGGGACTTGGAAGCGGCTTTTCCGATGACCAGTACCGTAACGCGGGCGGAACGCTCGTGCCGACGGCAGAAGACGTTTGGACCGGGGCCGAAATGGTCATTAAAGTCAAAGAGCCTTTGCCTGAGGAGTATCGATATTTTCGAAAGGATTTAGTGCTCTTTACATACTTGCACTTGGCTCCCGAGCCAGAACTTACGCAGGCTCTGGTGGATTCGGGGATAACGGCCATTGCTTATGAAACGGTGCAAGCAGCCGATGGGTCACTGCCTTTGCTCACGCCGATGAGTGAAGTGGCTGGACGGATGGCTACGCAGATTGGCGCTCATTTCCTTGAAAAACCTCAAGGGGGCCGGGGCATTCTGTTAGGAGGAGTACCGGGAGTTCTGCCGGGTTCCGTTTTGGTTATCGGGGGCGGAATTGTCGGAACAAATGCTGCGCGGATTGCATTAGGACTCGGCGCGGATGTCACGATTGTCGATATCAATGCGGATCGTCTTCGGCAATTAGATGACATGTTCCATGGACATGTCCGGACACTGATGTCAAACGAATACAATATTGCGGAGGCCGTCAAAACCTGTGACTTACTCGTGGGGGCTGTTCTGATTCCTGGTGCCCGCGCTCCGCATTTAGTGAGTGAAGCGATGGTCGCCACGATGCAGCCTGGCTCGGTGATTGTGGATGTAGCCATTGACCAGGGAGGATCAATCGAAACCATTGATCATGTGACGACCCATAGTCATCCGACCTACGTCAAGCATGGGGTGGTCCATTACGCCGTGGCGAATATGCCCGGAGCGGTAGCCCGGACCTCCACGTTGGCACTCACCAACGTGACGCTGCGTTATGCCAGATTATTGGCTCAATATGGTGCTGTGGAAGCTATGCGGCGTGATCCGGCCTTAGCCAAAGGGCTCAATGTTTATCAGGGAGCGATTACGTTCAAAGCGGTGGCAGAAGCTCACCAAAAGCCGTATGTTGCTCCTCAAGAAATCTGGTCGTAGATTATCCATTCTACACCGTGTTGACACATGGGCTGACCCTCAAGAGGTGATGAGGGTCAGTTTTTTGTGTCTAAAATCTGTTGCCGATTTTTTGTGCCATTAGGAAGTTCTCAGCAGGAATTGTTCTAATATCGTCGAATGGTTAACATAATTATTTCATTTCCTGATAATGAGGCGAAAAGATGTGAATCAGCGGATCCATGAGTTTTTAGATTATTTACGGTATGAACGAAACCTATCGTCCAATACGATTGAGTCCTATCAAAGAGATTTAATTGATTATATGGATTTTGTAGATACCCATGGGCGCCAAGAGGATGAACAAAATGTGATTCATTATTTGCAGTTCTTACAACAGGAACACCGTGCTCCCGCGACGCAAGCCAGGCGACTGGCTGCGATTAAAGCCTATTATTGTTTTGTGGTGAATGACCAGGGTTTGAGTAGTGACCCCACAGAACTATTATCTGCTCCCAAACTGAATAGGCGCCTTCCTCATGTTTTAAGTATTGAAGAGGTTACGCGACTCATTGAAGCGCCCGATTTGAGTACCATGACCGGTATCCGGGACCGGGCGATGTTAGAATTGTTGTATGCCACCGGAGTGCGTGTCAGTGAATTATGTCATTTAACCATGAATGATTGGTGGTTAGATCCGCCGAAAATCCGGTGCCTCGGCAAAGGCTCCAAGGAGCGCTATATTCCTCTAGGAAAACTTGCGGCACAATGGTTGATGCGTTATGTCGATGTAGCCCGACCCCAGTTCATCAAAGATATACAGGAACCCACATTATTTCTTAACCGGCAGGGGAAAGCCTTAACTCGCCAAGGATTTTGGAAACTGCTTAAAAAATACGCTATCAAGGCAGGCATCACCCAACCGATTACGCCTCATATGATTCGCCATTCCTTTGCCACCCATCTTTTAGAAAACGGGGCCGATTTGCGTGCTGTGCAAGAAATGTTAGGCCATCAAGATATTTCGACCACGCAAATTTATACCCATGTCAGCCAAAAACGTCTTCGTCCCGTTTATGACCAGACTCACCCGCGGGCCTAAGGACACGATCATAGGCTTCAACAGGAGGACCATGTTGCATGAATTCCCACTCTTTTGCCCCATACTATCAGCCAGACAATCTTGTGGGGAGGGTGAAAGATGGGGCTTCGAGGAGGCCTAAAACGTCTTCGTTGGATTATTAGCACGGTTTTTGTATGGAACATATTTTCGACACCATTAATCTTTGCACAAACAATTACCGAACCTCCACCTGTGCAGGCGAAGGCCGCGGAATTAATTGATGCCAATTCGGGTCAGGTTCTTTATGCGAAAAATCCCAATCAAGAACTTCCGATGGCGAGTGTGACAAAGTTAATGACTTTGTATTTGGCTGTCAAAGCGATTGACCAGCATCAAATTAGCTTAAAGGATTTGGTGCCGGCTGATGAGACAGCCTACCGTATCGGCGGATCACAAATTTGGCTGGAACCAGGAGAACGCCTGAGCGTTGATCAAATGTTAAAAGCCGTGGCGATAGGTTCTGCGAATGATGCCTCTTATGCTCTCGGAGCCTTTATCGGAGGTTCCGAGTCGGCATTTGTTCAAAAAATGAATCAAACGGCGCATCAATTGGGGATGTTGCATACGCATTTTGTTAATCCTCATGGGTTGCCCGCGCAAGGACATTATACCACGGCGCATGATTTAGCCCTATTAGGTCAGCAAGCCGTGAAAATGCCGTTGCTGCTCCACTACACGTCTATGTGGGAAGATCGGAGTATCCGTAATGGTAAAGGGGGAACGTTGTGGCTTGTGAACCACAACCGATTACTTCGCACATATCCAGGCTGTGACGGCTTAAAAACCGGATTTACCCATGAGGCTGGCTATTGCATGGTGGCTACTGCCAAAAGAGATAACACGCGCATGATTGTGGCCATCTTAGGAGCGCCAACGGGTAAGGCGCGGGCCCAAGACGCCGCGGCCCTGATGTCGTGGGGATTTCAAAACTTTCGCACCACATCCGTTGTAAAGGCGCATGAAATTTTGGGCCGGGTACGGGTCATTCGCGGTACTAAGCCCTATGTCGACGCGGTGGTTGATCATGCTGTGGCGATCACCCAGCCTAGTACGGCCGGACGCCTTCAATCTTCTAAGGAATTGCCGGCAGACATTGCAGCTCCTGTCCAAAAAGGCCAAATTTTAGGCTACTTAACGGTGACGAGTCAGAAAAAGGTTGTCCGACGCATTCCCATCCGTGCTAGCCAGTCCGTTGACAAAATTACGATTGGACAACTGACATGGCGGTATTTATGGAAGCTCTTTAGTTAAAGGTCTGGCAGGATAGGAGGACAGGTATGGATTTATACGCGGTTAAAAATCAGTTAGAAGATATGGTGTCAGATTTGCGCCAACAACTCGCGGTGAAAGAGACCGATTCGGTGCACGCATTGAGTGCCTATGACAATCATCCCGCCGATTTAGGTACTGATACCTTTGAGCGGGAATTGGATGTAGGTTTAGAACGGGGCTTGGCTCATCACCTTGCCGAGGTTGAACGAGCTCTCGAAAAGATTGACGAGGATAGTTATGGCATCTGTGATCGCTGTCATCATCCTATTGATGCACAGCGTCTTCAAGCGCGCCCCGAGTCTGTCTATTGTTTGCCGTGTCAACAAGAACAAGAACAAGGATATGTGCCTGTTTCGCACCATGTGATTCCTATGCCCTTTGGCGACCGACCCGATATTCACCATGGGGATGTCGAAACCGATGGCGAAGACATCTGGCAAAGTGTCGCACAATGGGGGACCTCAAATAGTCCTCAAGATACTCCGCCAGCGGTGGATTACCATGAAACGTATGTCGGATTTGATGAACCGGTCAGTTTTGTCGAACAAGTCGAATCCGTTGTCGATGAACAAGGTGAACCACTTCTGGATGCTGCCCGAGAGAAAATGAAGCGTCAAGCCCGAAGTACCGACAAGGAAAGTGATGAATATCCTTTTTAAGGCGGCCAAAAGCCGCCTTTTTTCGCAGCCTGAAGCGTGTATGATAGTGGTCAGGAAAATATTGGATTTGCGGGAGGATTGTTCATGACCATTGTTCATACGATTCAGGGGAACCGAATTTTGGTCGCCATTCATGGTGATCTCGATTTAACGACGGCAGCACCCCTGCGTGAAGCTTTAGATGAATTATTGGACCGCTACCGGGAAAAAGCGCTAGTGTTAGATCTATCGGAAGTTGAGTTTATTGACTCATCTGGTCTTGGTGTCATCCTCGGACGATACCGCCGGATGGGAAACCGATCGTTATCTCTAGTTGGGGTGAAGCCTAGCGTCAAGGCTGTGCTGGAGCTGGCCGGGATTACTGCGATTATATCAGTCACTGATGCTTTTAAACCAGCTGTGAAGGATCAACATGTGTAGTCGCCCTTGGCAGGCTTTAAACCTTATTTTGGGTCTATTTATTTTATCCCTTGTCTCGTAGAGATTATTCCGGAACGGTTTTGGTTCACGGGGATGCCACTCTCTAAGAGAACCACGGCATCATACAAAAAACTAAGCTAGGAGGAACTTTGAGTGAAAAATACGATGCAAATGCGATTTTTATCTGTGCCTGACAATGTGGGACTAGCCCGGGTCGCCATCGCAGCATTAGCGGGTCAGGCACCCTTTTCCCTATCGGATATTGACGAAATTAAGGTGGCCGTTTCCGAAGCAGTTTCCAATGCTATTATTCATGGCTATAAAGGCAAACCTGACGGTTGGGTCGAGTTAACGGGAACGCTTGACAAACTGGGATTAACCATTGTCGTTGAAGATTTTGGCGTTGGTATTGCAGATATTGAACAGGCACGGCAACCGTCGTTTTCTAGTGACCCCGAACGAATGGGACTCGGATTTGTATTTATGGAGTCTTTTATGCATGGACTTCATGTGGAATCGACGGTGGGAAAGGGCACCCGCGTCGAAATGCAGCGATTTGCAACGATTCAAGGAGAACTATCACGCGATGCCCAATGAAGGCCAAACCCATTGGCACTCACCCCGCGACGAAGCCCAGTTATATCGCTTAGCCCAAGCAGGGGATCTGACGGCACGGGAAGAGTTGGTGGAGCGACATTGGAACTTAATTTGGCATATTGTCCACCGGTTTCAAGGCCGGGGATATGATCCCGAAGATTTGTTTCAAGTAGGAGCTATTGGCTTACTCAAAGCGATTGATCGTTTTGATGTCGACCGGGGATTAAAATTTTCTACTTATGCTGTGCCCTTAATAATGGGCGAAATCCGGCGCCATATGCGCGATGATCAGCCCATTCGGGTGGCCCGATCCCTACGGGAATTAGGAATGCGGGTCGAACAGGTCCGTTCGATGTTGTCGCAGCAATTGGGACGGGATCCGACGCCACAAGAAGTGGCTGAAAAAATGGGCGTGGATCCTAGTGATATTGCGGAAGCCATGGAAGCAATTCGAGCACCAGCTTCTCTTAACCAACCCATCGAATCTCCCAATGGCTCGGAAACGCATTTAGGGGATACCGTACGAGATGATGTGGGAGAATCCGACTGGTTGGAACAAATGGCACTCACTCAAGCATTTGGAGCCTTGGACGAACGAGAGCGATTTATTTTGCGTGCACGCTTCGTTGAAGGACGAACACAAACCGAAGTCGCGCGGCGATTGAATGTCTCGCAAGTGCAAATCTCACGATTAGAACGCCGCGCCTTGGATCGTTTGAAATTGGCCTTAAACGATGATCCACCGCCAAATCCTCATGAGGGATAAAAAAATCTGTGTTTGGAACATACTACTCCTGAACCCGTGGGTTCAAGGAGTTTTTCTTTGCCAGTTGTTCTGCCATTCACTGGATGTAGGAGGGAAATCCATGGCCAACCAAGCCAGACAGTTAAGTCAGGAAATGCAAGATTATCAGAACATGGCCAGTCAGATCCGTCCTAAAAAACCCATGCTTAAAAATGCAATTACGGCATTTTTTGTTGGCGGTCTGATTTGCGAAGTCGGTCAGGGAATTCAATGGTTTTTTATGCAACAAGGTATGAGCGCCAAAGAAGCCACATCTCCCACGACGGTTGTGATGATCGGGCTCGGCGCCTTATTGACCGGATTAGGATGGTATGACCGGATCGTGAAGCGTGGGGGCATGGGGGGATCATTACCGATTACCGGTTTTGCCAATGCGATGGTCGCTCCAGCGATGGAATACCGTACCGAAGGCTTAGTGTTGGGCGTCGGTGCCAAACTGTTTACCGTAGCAGGACCGGTCTTAACGTATGGATTAGCTGCAGCCTTTGTGGTCGGATTGATTCGATATTTATTGACGGGGGTGGCCTAGGTGGGTGTGCATCGCCGGTCAGCATCGAGCTATGCATTTGATGGTGTGGTGATTCGCTCTGCGGCGGCTGTGGTGGGGCCAAAAGAGGGGGAAGGCCCCTTGGGCTCGTACTTTGACCGGATTTGGCCATCTGAACTGAATAATCATTCGAGTTTTGAAGTCGCGGAACGAGCCTTATTGGTTGAAGCGCAAAATCTGACGTTGCAGAAAGGCGAGCAGGATTGGTTTAACGTGGACGTTGTCATGGGCGGCGATCTCTTAGACCAATTAATCTCGACCAATTTTGCTGCCCGCGAACATCAAAGACCTTTACTGGGACTCTTTTCCGCTTGTGCCGTGTTTACTGAAGGCTTGGGCCTAGGGGCGCTAGCCATTGCCGGCCAGGGGCCTAAAACGGTTTTGGTTGGAGCAAGCAGCCATCACATGGCCGCGGAACGGCAATTTCGCTATCCCATTGAACTGGGATATCAACGAACGCCGACGGCAGGATGGACGGCAACTGCAGCCGGATCCTGTCTATTGTCTGGGAGCTCATCTGTGGATTCCGGAGATATTGTCATAGAAGCCGCAACCTTTGGCCGGGTTGTAGATTGGGGATCAAAAAATCCCAATGACATGGGTACCGCGATGGCCCCAGCAGCATTTGACACAATTAAACGACATCTTGAGGATTTTAACCGGGATATTTCGGATTATGACCAAATCTATACGGGCGATTTGGGCGTATTGGGTGTGAAGTTGCTTGATGCCTTGGCGAGTAAAGAAGGATTCGATTGGTCTCATCGACTCAATGACTGTGGGCGGTCCTTATATGATATTGAAAGACAAGATGTTCACAATGGGGGATCTGGTGCCGGATGCTCGGCCAGTGTCTTTTCAGGATTTCTTTATCACCAACTTCAACATGGACAGTTTCACCGCATTTTACTTGTCTCTACAGGGGCTTTATTTTCTCCCACAAGCTATCAACAAGGTGAAAGCATTCCTTCCATCGCCCATGCTGTCGCCATCTCCCGAGCTGATTAACGTAAAGAAGTCGGGAAAATGACAGCCCGGTGGGTTGATTATTAATAGGGGGTAACAGCATGACATTTTTATGGGCCTTCGTCATAGGTGGTCTTTTATGTGTCTTGGCACAGCTGGTCTTAGATTTGTTTCCAGTAACACCGGCTCACGTTTTAGTGTTGTTTGTCGTTTTAGGAGCCATATTCGGCGGAGTAGGGCTTTATGGCAAGTTAGTCAGTTTTGCCGGGGCTGGAGCGACAGTTCCCCTGCCGGGGTTTGGATACACATTGGTAACGGGAATTGGGGAAGCCGTGAAGACCAAAGGGGTCTTAGGCTTACTCACTGGAGGACTCACGGCTGCTGCGGGCGGCATTAAAGCAGCCGTGTTGTTTGGACTAACAGCGGCTTTGGTGTTTAAGCCGAAGACTTAATCATAAGGGGGATCATTATGCGTGCTAAACCCGTCATTATTGTCACAGATGGTGACAACACGGCTTATGAAGCCTTAAAAGCCGCGAGTGAATCGTTAAATCTCTATGTATTAGAAGAATCAAAAGGGAATCCCACTCCCCTTAGTGGCCAGGAGTTAGTCAAAGCTATTACTCGCGTACCTGAGGAACCCGTCGTAGTCATGGTCGATGACCGGGGCGAGGCCGGAACGGGAGCCGGAGAAAAGGCACTGGAAGTTCTCATGAACGCTCCAGAATTGAATGTGTTGGGCGTTATTGCGGTGGCCGCCAATACCCATCCGGTGGACGGGGTCCCTATTGATTCCTCGGTGACAGATCATGGGCGTATTATTTCCCATGCTGTGGATAAAGAGGGACACCAAGTGACCTCGTCGCGCCTTTACGGCGATACAGTAGATGTCCTCGAAGATGATGCGGGTCACGTACCCATAATTGGGCTAGGCGATCCGGGCAAAATGCATGGGAACGACAGTGTTGAACATGGTGTTCCCGCGACTAAAAGGGCTTTGGAAGAGATTTTGCAAAGGAGTGGGTATGATGCCAGTTGACTATTTGTTGCACGGTAAAGCCATGGTCCACTCCCATGAGATTTCGCGCGACCTCAAGGCAAATGTGCAGTGGTTAAAGGAATATTTAGGATATAAAGAAACGTTTGATCTGATTGTAAGGGAATTTAAGATTGGATCCCGACAAGTCGCTTTAGTATATCTTGATTCTTTCGTCAGTCAGACAGACTTGACCTTAATTATGCAGGAATTATTTAAAACGCCTGATGATCAATTAAACCATCCCAGTTTGGCGATTTTGCTCAACCGCAAAATTCCGTTTATCGAAATCACTCCGGAAACCGCGTTGGATAAGACAGCAGACCAAATTTTAGCAGGGCCCGCTGCCTTATTAGTAGACGGCATTACCCACGCTATCATTATGGATGTCCGAAAATATCCGGATCGCAATCCCAGCGAGCCATCATTAGAGCGTGTTTTACGGGGGCCGAAGGACGGATTTGTGGAAACCCTTATTTTTAACACGATTCTTATTCGAAGACGACTTCGCGATCCCAATTTACGGATTGAAATTCATGAAGTGGGACGACGTTCGCGAGCGGATGTGGCATTGATTTATATTAAGGATATTGCGGACGATTATTTTGTTCGACAGATTCGCAAACGGATTAAGGATATCAACGTGGATGCGCTGACAATGTCGGAAAAAGCTCTTCAGGAATGGATTATGCATAAGCCGTGGTGGAATCCCTTTCCCAATAGCCGATTTACAGAGCGACCGGATGTGGCGGCGGAACACCTGACCGAGGGCCATGTTTTGGTGATGATTGATACATCGCCCAACGCGATGATTTTACCGGTATCCTTTTTCTCATTCTTGCAATCGGTTGAGGAATATCATGAAGATGTGATGGTTGGAACCTATTTAAAATGGGTCCGTTTTTTGGGGGTGGCATTGTCATGGTTTCTTCCGCCGTTATGGTACGCTATGCTCGTCAGTCACACCCACTTACCAGATGGATGGCAGACCCTCATTCATCCTACAGTGACGGAAATTCCCATCATCTGGCAGCTCATTGGTGCCGAGATTGGCGTGGATCTCCTGCGTTTGGCTCTGACATTTAGTCCTGATCCCCTGACCCAATCGATGGGATTTTTTGGTGCCATCCTGTTAGGCGATATTGCTGTGAAAGCGAAACTGATTGATGCCCAAGTGATGGTTTTTGTGGCTATTGCCGCGGTGGGCACCTTTTCCGCTCCGGATATCGACTTTGGTATGGCCGTGCGTCTCTTGCGAATTTTCCTGCTCATTATGACCGGGCTCGGAGAGTTAGTAGGTGTACCGTGGGACGGATTTTTCTTAGGTATTCTCATCCCCATCATTATCCTCGTGAGGACCAATTCATTTGGTATGCGGTATTCATGGCCTGTGTATCCGTTAGATGGGAGTGCATTAGGCTCGGAATTTATCCGCAAACCCTTGAACCGTAAATTCTTAAGGCCATCGATTACGCTGCCTATTGATAAAACGCACCGCCGCCCCAAACCCAAAGTTTAGTGGAGTTGAGGGCAAAATTTAAAGCGCTTGACCCAAGACGAGTCATCACCGTGTGAAACTCCGATGACTCGTCTTGTTATTCATATATCAAGGAATTCGCCCATGAATAAGTGGTGTCAGATCGTTGACCCTCTTGCGATCGAATGATAGGCTAAAACCAATGATCAGGACAACGGGTCAATTGTAGGCCATGAGGGGGATTTGATGTTTCCGGATACGTATCAGAGGGATGAGCACAACCGAATCTCCATAGGGGGCGTGCCGATTCGCCAGTTGGCTGAAGCTTACGGCACACCCTTATATGTATTGGATTATGCGACAATGTTACACCGTATTCATGCTTTTCAAGAGGCATTAAATGAAATGACTCCACCGGGCCGCGCCTTCTATGCTGGGAAAGCCTTTTTGACTACGGCGATGGCGGGATTCTTAAATGCTCACGGCATGGGTCTCGATGTTGTGTCGGGCGGCGAGTTATATACCGCTATCGCGGCCGGATTTGATATGCAAAACATTGTGTTTCATGGCAATGTGAAAACCGCTGAAGAAATCCAATTGGCGCTGGAGCATAACGTGGGATATGTGGTGGTTGATTCACTTGATGAGTTACATCTTATCGATGAGATTGCTGCTCGCATGTCAATCAAAGCTCCAGTCCTTTTACGACTTACTCCGGGGATTGAGGCGCATACCCACGCATTTATCCAAACGGGACAATTTGATTCGAAATTCGGATTTAGCATGAAGGATGGCATTCACGAGGAAGCCGTCAGTGTGGCACTAGCGTCTTCACATATCGATTTAAAGGGCTTTCATGCGCACATTGGATCTCAGATCTTCGATGAAGATCCTTTTGTGCATAATGCCATGCGGCTTATGGAATTTATCCAATCTTTATGGGAACAGCGCCGATTTTGGCCGGAGGTCTTGGATATCGGAGGAGGATTCGGTGTGCAATATACCCACAAGGATGATCCTCCGGAAGTGCCGAGCATTTTGGCCCGGGTCAATCAAGCCGTTCAAGCCCTGACGCCTAGGGAATGCGAACCACCGGTAATATTTATTGAACCGGGCCGGGCTATAGTCGCCGAAGCCGGCGTGACCGTTTATCAGGTTAATGCCACCAAAACGGTTCCCGGTGGTAAAAACTATATCGCTGTAGATGGGGGAATGGGGGACAATATTCGTCCCGCCCTTTATCAAGCCGAATATATGGCGCAGGTTGATGGGAAGCCCATAGACGGGGTTGCCCTTTATACCCTTGCTGGACGATATTGCGAAAGCGGAGACATCTTAATCCGCGACGTCGTCTTGCCTCCTGTAGAAGTGGGAGATTACGTGGTGGTGTTCGGTACCGGTGCGTACAATTATGCCATGTCGTCCAATTATAATCGTGTCCCTAAACCAGCAGTAGTTTTGGTCGCGGATGGACACAGCCAGTTATGGGTGAAACGTGAAACCTATCAAGATTTGGTTGCGCAAGATCTGCCTTGGCGAGATCCTGCCGACTTGCGTGATTTCCTATAGAAAAGAGGACGGACAGTGAGTGTGGCCACAACGATGAAGGATCGTGTCTTATCAGGAATGCAACCTTCTGGAGCACTTCATATTGGGAATTGGATGGGTGCATTAGATAACTGGGTGAAAATGCAAGACATCTACGACTCGTATTTTATGGTTGCAGATTTCCATTCCCTTACGACAGGCTATCATGACACCCGTCAGCTTCCTTCTATGGTCTTTAATATGGTCGTAGATTGGCTAGCTGCGGGACTGGATCCGCAACGATCCATTATTTTTCGCCAATCCATGGTACCTCAACATGCGGAGTTACATCTTTTACTCAGCATGATTACACCTCTGGGATGGTTAGAGCGGGTTCCCAGTTACAAGGAAAAATTGAAGGAATTAGCTCAGCGTGATATTCATACCTATGGATTTTTAGGCTATCCGGTTTTAATGTCATCGGATATCATTCTTTATCGTGCAAACAAGGTCCCTGTGGGTCAAGATCAGGTTCCTCATGTTGAGTTGACCAGGGAAATTGTTCGCCGGTTTAACACGTTGTATGGCGATGTCTTGGTCGAACCGGAAGCGGTCTTAACTGAGGCGCGTGTGCTTCCGGGATTAGACGGTAAAAAGATGAGTAAGAGTTATGGGAACACGTTAGCCCTAGGAGAACCAGCCGACAGCATCACAAAGAAAATCCGCGTCATGGTGACCGATCCCGCACGGGTAAAGCGTTCTGATCCTGGTCACCCTGAAGTGTGTCCGGTATTTAGTTTGCATAAAGTGTTTAGTGAGCAGCAAACCGTTGAGGAAATTGATCAGGCTTGTCGGAACGCTACGATTGGCTGTGTAGATTGCAAAGCGCTTTTGGCCGGGTCAATCAATACCCGCTTAGATCCGATTCGGGAACGGCGCACTCAATGGGAAGCCCATCCAGAACAAGTGGAAGAAATTCTTCAAGAGGGTGCGAAATCTGCCCAAAAATTAGCCCAAGCGACCATGGACGAGGTTAAAGATGCCATGCATCTGAACGCCCTGCAATGATATCCAGTGAGCAGCAAGACCTAGATCCCGGATGGGAAGAAAATGTGCAGGCACTGGCTCTTAAAGTGAGACGCCGGCCCCTTTTTGCCCGAGAATTACGGTTGTTGCAATTGGTTCGCTTTTTGTCAGAACGTTGGCGTACGGTCAGCGACTTGCAAACAGTGAGTGAAGAGGCTCCCGTTACAGCCTGGATTATCCGGCGGAAGTCGGACGTGGTATTACCCCAGGTGGAACCGGAAAATGAACCTGAAGTCTTGGAGCCGGTGGAAGAGCATGATGAGGCATGGATTGAACCGGCAACAATGGCTTTGCAACAACTTTGGCATAGCGCTCAAGCCTTTTATTCGCGCCCGGTATCGTTGCAAAGTGCACATCCTTATCGGCCCATTAAGGGGGCGACAGTGTGGAAGTTGGCGTGGTCTTGGCCCCGCTTGCATGTCCCCAAATCGTCTATTCCCGAACGGGTGGTGACGGCTGAGAATGATCCGTTGGAGGTCCGCATGGATCAATTTATGCGTCGCCTCCGTTCTTACGAGCGTCCTGTGCCCTTCGAGCTGATGGTCAATGCCCATCAGCCCTCGGAGGTTGTCACCACATTTTTAGCTATGGTGCATTTATGGCATCGTCAAGAAGTTCAGGTGGAACAGCCTGGCGCCTTCGATCCGATTTGGATTTCGCTTGGAGGATAATGAATAATGAGCTTGCAATATGATTTGATGATAATGCGAAAAGTTGAAGCCCTATTATTTACGCAAAAGGATCCAGTCTCCAGTGACCAACTGGCTCTATGGTTAGACATGGACCCCCGGCATATTCCCGATCTTCTGGAATCCTTTGGTCAATATTTACAATCACGGCAATCCGGATTATGTGTGCGTCAGATCGCTGGAGGATATCTATTGGCCACGGCACCTGATTTATCCTCCTTTCTAGACGAGCGATTGGGCAGACAGGCGCCTGAACCGTTGTCAGCTGCAGCTTGGGAAGTCTTGGCGATTATTGCGTATAAACAGCCCATCACCCGTTTAGAAATTGAGGCTTTACGCCAAACGAATTCGGAACGGGCTCTTGATACCCTTGTAAATCGCGAACTCATTGAACAAGTCGGCCGCAAAGAAGCTCCTGGCCGCCCCATTCTTTATGGCACGACAGTACAGTTTCTCAAAGAGTTTGGCCTGGATTCTTTAGAGCAACTCCCTCCTTTACCGCTCCTACCGCAAGACTCTTCCACATCCGGATAATATTAGCAGCACGCGTATAATTTTCTGAGGGTTGTGACACCCTATACATGTCAATTTCGTGTAGTGGGTGATCGCAATCGCAGTCTTCCTGGCTACCAGTTTTGGGGTTGTGGTTGTCGGAGTCTTGTTGGTACCGGTCACAACCACGATCAAGGTGTTTGGTCAAGGAACTCAATGGACGATGGGCTTTAACGCCACAATTCTCGGTTGGCACAGTAACCATGCCTGGCGTGTTCCCATGACTCCGGCACAAAAGGTTAAGCCGACTACAGGGTTTGACCCCAAAAGGGTGTCGCAAGGATTCACGGGTCTTAAAATCTATAGCCATTTTGTGAAAACGCTATGGGATAGAACGTCCGTAACCAACTTTTCTTGTGTGTTGTATTTAGGGCTAGCGGAAGCCGCCAGCACGGCCCTAATTATTGGCCTGTTGAATAATTTGCTGGGGCCTTGGGTAAGCTTGCGCATAGCACCGAGAAGTTCCCGCCGCCCGGTTTATGGGATTTATCCCGTATGGGATCGCGTGCAATTCCAAGGAGAATTTAACGCGACGATACGATTTCGGATCATCAATCTGGTCGAAGCATCCCTCGCGGCGTTGATTCGAGCCATTTTCCTCTTGATCCATGGGCGTTACCACAAATAGGTGTGTAGGAACATTTTACGACGACAAGCGGCAGCCAGACAAAACTTTGAGGTAGGAGTGAACGTTGTGGAACATATCACCAACACGGACTCGCATGCATATAAAGAGGGACATCCTATTGAAAGTCTCATGAAAACCGCCATGGAATCGATTAAAGGCATGATTGATGTGAATACGGTGGTGGGTCAACCAGTTCAGACGCCTGATGGCGGCACAATTATTCCGGTGTCACGTGTTTCCTTTGGATTTGCCGCGGGGGGTGGTGAATATTGGAAACGCGAAAGTGACGGGCCTGGGCATCCTTTTGGCGGTGGGAGTGGAGCCGGAGTGACGGTTCATCCCGTGGGATTTCTGGTGGCTCATGGAGACAATGTCCGGTTACTCTCTGTCGATCGCGGAGATGTGCTCGAATCGATTGTGAATAATGTGCCTCAACTTATCGACCAAATCCAGCATCTCATCAGCGGCAACAGTAAACCGAAGGCCCAAGACCACACCACAACGCTGGTCGATCCCCAAGACTTGTCTCAATAGGGGGACGCTCGTGAGAAGCCTGTATAAAGGGGTTATTGGTTTTGGTCTGGTCTCTATCCCCATCCAGGTGTATAAAGCGATGGATGATGAGAAAGTGGAGATTCATTGGCTTCACAAGGTGTGTGGATCCAGGATTCAATATCGCAAATATTGTCCCATCTGCCATGTTGAAGTCGAACCCGGTGAAATTGTGCGAGGGGCTCCTGTACCGGATGGACGTTATGTGGTGCTCGAGGATCAGGACATCATCCAACCGTCGAAAGACCATAACGTGACCATCATGAGTTTTCATCTGTTAGATGCCATTGATCCGGTTTATTTCCGGCAAGCCTACTGGCTAAAACCTCTGCCAGGTGGGCACAAGGCTTACCGGTTATTAGCGGAGACAATGCAGGATACGCATTTAGTCGCGTTGGCGGAGCTGACGCTTCGCTCTAAGCCGTCCTTAGCCGTGGTCCGGACCTTTCACTCGTCGACCTTGATGATGCACACCCTGTATTTTCCGGAAAGTTTGCGTGAAGAAGGAAAAAACTTTGGTGATGTATCCGTGCAAATATCTGACAAAGAACGGGATATGGCCATAATGTTAGTGAAACAAATGCAGGAGCCATTTGTCCCCGAACGCTATCCCAATGAAGCCAAGCGAGAGCTGTTAGAACGGATACAAGCATTAATGCCCTCAGCAATAACCCCGGAGGAAACCCATACAACCCGGGAGGTGATGTCCTTGATGGAACAATTACGGGCATCAGTGTCGCAGACAGCCCAAAGGGTATGAGAGATCCTCACACCTTCATTGCTCCCATGTTGGCGGTTACCGTACCTCATCCCTTTGATGATGTCCAGTGGCGGTATGAAATTAAATGGGATGGTTACCGCTGTCAAATCCATTGGACCGACCATCTCCAAATCTTTTCGCGTAAGGGAGAAAGCTTACTCAGGCAATTTCCGGATTTATCGGATGTTGCTAAGGTGCTCGATCGGCCTGTCATTTTAGATGGGGAGTTGATTGCGTGGGAGAATGGCAAACCGTCTTTTTCGGCTCTTCAACGACGTCATGTGGGGGAGCACCGAGTGATTGTGTTTGACTGTTTATATGCCGAGGGTGAATGGCTTTTGACCAAACCGCTGAAAACACGCCTTGAATATTTGAATAATGTGGTGTCAACGCAGGGAAAAATTGTCGTGGCGGATGGTGTGGTCGAACAGGGCATGGCGTTGTGGAAGGCGGCCAGGGAACATGGTCTTGAAGGGGTCATGGCGAAGCACTTAAACAGTCCCTATTTGCCAGGCAAACGCGTGAGGACATGGCAAAAATTTTTGGTGATGAACCGTCAGTGGGCCGTAGTCCCTATCATTTCAGAAGCCGAGGACGGTCAGTGGATGTGGTGGGTGAGTGGGGACAATGCCGGTGGACATGTGATGACGAAATTATTAGCCCCTAAAAACTGGAATGTAGACGTTTCATCATTGGTCAGGGAAAAAAGAGGGACGGATATCGTCTGGCGCTTACCCTGTCCCATTGACGTGGAAGTCGAATACCGAGAACTCACAGCAGAAGGAAAGATGCGGCATGGTCGAATTCGTCAATGGCGAACATCGAATTAGCCTTCATGTTTCGCACCCTGAGCGGGTGTTATTCCCAGAAATCGGGGTGACCCGGCTCGATTTATTGGACTATTATGCTGCCGTGAGCTCGGTGATTTTGCCGCACTATTCGCATCGTGCTTTGACGGTGAAACGGTGGCCCCATGGAATTCACGGGCCGATGTTTTATCAAAAACATGAGCGGGTTCGGACCAATGCCTCGCAGATGATTCAAATTTATTCATGGAAAGAATTGTTACAATGGGTGGCACTGGGGGTTATTGAATGGCATGTTCCGCTCGGTTTAATTGAGGAACCGGACCAGCATGATTGGGCAGTTTTCGATTTGGATCCCCATGAGGTAGGGTGGGAGAAAGTCGCAGAGGCAACAAAAATCATGGCCAAACTTTTGGAATTACTCCGTATTCCTTATCTTCTAAAAACCTCGGGTCATAAAGGGATGCATATTTATATTCGAATTGAGCCTGAACCCTCTGAAACCGTAACCATGGCGTGTCATCTTATTGCCGAGATCGCTGTCAAGAGCTACCCTCATTTATTCACCACAGAACGTCTAAAAGTTAAGCGAGGACAACGGGTCTATATCGATTTCTTGCAAAACGGATATCACCGGACTATGGCGGGAGTCTACAGCGTGCGCGCGGTTGAGACGGCATCTGTTTCCTGTCCTGTCATGCTTGACGAAGTGGATATTTTGCCCACGTGGTGGACAATGCCGCGTGTTATAGAACGAATTGGGCGCTATGGTGATCTTTTCGGCGTTTTTACACCTGTCATTTCTTTACGCCAGCATCTTAAAGATCAAGGAATCATGGTTCCTCCCACCTTAAATCACTCGTTGGAGGGTGGGGGCCAATGACCAGAAAATCGCGACAAACGCCGTCTCTTGAGCACTTAATGGGCCATCTTCATTGTTGGCCGACGATCGCTCCTTTTGTCGACAAGGGGCTGTCTTTGCACAGTTATCAAATCGACAGTGTGTTAACGGTGGTCAATCATCTTCAAGGTCGAGCCATTTTAGCTGATGAAGTGGGACTTGGCAAAACCATTGAGGCGGGATTAATTATCGCAGAATTGAAGGCTCAAGGTCTTGTCGATCGGGTCTTGATCTTAGTGCCAGCGGGGTTGATTACCCAATGGATTCAAGAACTAAAAAATAAGTTTGGCTGGCAAGCGTTACACAATGCGCATGATCAAGGATGGTTGTGGGTATTATCCATTGATACGGCTAAACGACCTCCCCTTTATCAACAATTACAATATGTGCCTTGGGACTTAGTCATTGTCGATGAGGCGCATCACCTGAAGAATACGAAGACCTTAAATTACCAGTTGGTGGAAGGCCTTCAGTCGCGGTATTTAGTCTTACTAACGGCCACACCGATGGAAAATGAATTGACAGAATTATATACCCTGGTCAACTTGGTGAAACCCGGATTATTTGGCAATTATTTACGTTTTTATCGCCAATTTATCTTGGACAAACGGACGCCTAAAAATGCACGGGCATTAAAAAAGTTATTGTCTCAAGTGATGGTTCGCAATCAACGACAGGACGTGGGATTATCGTTGCCTCCCCGTGAAGTCACATTATGGCCCATTGTACTCAGTGAGGCAGAACGCCGCCTGTATGACACGATGACCCACGCTTTGAAGGTGGAATACCGCCAGCGCCTTCAAGGCAATCAGACGGTGCTGCCTTTAATTACGTTGCAACGAGAATTATGTTCGTCACCGCAGGCCCTAATTCCGACGTTGGAATCCTCCACCTGGTTAGGATCCCTCCAAGAAGAACTGTTAGAGCTGGCCCGGTCCATCCCGGTGACCGCCAAAATTCGAGCGATTAGTGATTTGATTCGAGTGATTGGAGGTAAAGTGCTCATTTTTACGGAATACCGGGCCAGTCAGCAAATGATTGTCGACTTCTTAAGGGATCAAGGCATTTTGGCTGAAGCTTTTCATGGAGGATTAACCCGCACTGAGCGTGACCGCTTGATTGCCTGGTTTGCCGACGGGGACCATGTCTTAGTATCCACAGAGGCTGGTGGACAGGGATTAAACCTGCAATTTTGTCACCAGTTAATTAACTTTGACTTACCCTGGAATCCCATGCGTATTGAGCAGCGTATCGGTCGGGTTCACCGCATGGGCCAAGAACATCCGGTGGAAATTTACAACTTGTTCACGGTTGACACCATTGAAGAAAATATATTACATCTACTGCATGAGAAAATTGATTTGTTTCGCCATGTGATTGGGGAACTTGATGTGATTCTCAGACATTTAGAACGCCGAGGAAGCCTGGAAAAACGGTTGCTGGATATCTTTTTCTGGGAAGATGATCGCAAAGCTATTGAAATGCGTTTAGAGGCTTTGGGCCAAGAGTTTTTAGCGGCGCGCCGGCGTCTGAGTTGGCCACATCTGGACAAATCCTCCACGTCGCCTGAGTCAACGGGGCAAAATCCGAAAGAATCTGTTAACTGAATTTTGGCAGGGAGAGCAGTATAATGTCTGGTACAACGTACCAAAGATTCGGGGTGACCCATTGACCCTCGGTGTCATAAAGTATCAGCAACGAGGGAACTCAGTGATGTTCTCAACAAGTTTTCATGGCATTGTGGAGTGTGTGATCTGATTATTGGCAGCGAGGGACAACTATGGGATTTTTAAATGAACGGGATCGGCAAACCTTGGCAGAAATGTTTCGGGACCTCAAATTTCCTGTGCATGTCGATTTGTTTTTGGATCCCGACCAAGAGTGGAGTCAGCATACGCACGGGATTCTCAGTGAAGTGGTCAGTTTAATGCCGGACCTTTTACATCTTGAAGTCTACGACTTTCACAAAAATCAATTATTAGCCGCCCTCTATGGTGTCGATCACGTTCCGACATTAATTTTGCGCGACAAAAACGAGGATGATACGGGCATTCGTATTTTAGGGATACCATCAGGTTATGAATTCGCTGTACTCATTGAAGATATTCTCGATGTTTCGGTTGGCCGCTCTCGGTTGAGTGAGAAGACCATGAATTATATTCGCAATTTGGAACATGATGTGCTGTTGCAAGTTTTTGTAACGCCCACGTGACCGCATTGTCCCCGGGCGGTTCGCCTGGTCCATCAGATGGCTTTGGCCAATCCGGCAAGAATCCGTGGAGAATCCATCGAGGCTAACGAGTTTGCGGAATGGTCGGAGGAAGAAGGCGTTTACGCAGTTCCCAAAACGGTTATGACGGTGAAGGATTTAAGTGTGAAACACAGTTTTGAAGGTGCCTTAAGTGAAGATCACTTTATTCGTCAACTTAAGGGATTACTAGAGCCATGAGAGGAGCCTTTCGGTGTCACGGATCACGTGTTTAGAAACCTTGGACGCGATGAAGCGCTTTCGCGATAGTGTCCCGTCCCATCAAAAAGTGGCGTTAGTGCCGACAATGGGCGCGTTACATGCCGGTCATTTGGCGTTGGTGGAACAGGCCAAGACGTTGGCGCCTGTTGTCATTGTTAGCATTTTCGTCAATCCCATGCAATTTGGACCGCATGAAGATTTCGAGAAGTACCCGCGTAATTTAGAGAACGATTTATCGATTTTAGAGCCTTATCATCCGCTTACGGTATTTGCTCCTTCGGTTATGGAAATGTATCCGCATGGACCCAGTCGCACGATCATTACAGTACCTTCGATGACCACGGTCATGTGTGGATTAGGCCGGCCAGGCCATTTTGATGGGGTCGCGACGGTTGTCGCCAAGCTATTTAATATTACGCGGCCCCATATGGCTTTGTTTGGACAAAAAGATGCTCAACAGCTTGCCATTATCAAACAGCTCGTCGAGGATTTAAATTTTCCCATCAAGATTATTGGCGTACCGACCGTGAGAGAGACATCGGGTCTGGCCATGTCCTCACGCAATCAATATTTAACGCCGTCACAAAAAGAACAGGCCGCGTTTCTTTATCAGGGTCTATATGCGGCGCAGGTACTGTTTGAGAACGGGGAACGTAGAGCAAATCAGCTGATACACAAAGTTCAACAGGTCCTACAAAGTCAGAACATCGATCCCGAATATATTGCTCTTGTCGACCAACGAACACTCGAACCCATTGAGGTGATTACAGATTCTCCTGCCTTGATAGCTCTTGCTGCGCGCATCGGACAAGCCCGTTTAATTGATAATGTTGTATTGGTGCCCTAGAGCAGGCGAGTCTTTTACCCGGACGAGCTACATATAATCTTCCCGAGAATATTGGGGGGATTAGCATGGTTAATATTGTCTGGCTGGTGTTAATTGTTGGTGGCTTGGTAGTGAGTGCCATACATCACTCCATGATGTCGGTGACGCAGGCGATTGTGACAGGGAGTGAAAAGGCTGTCGAAGTGGCTTTCGGGTTCATCGGTATTATGGCGCTATGGCTAGGCATGGCTAAAATTGCGGAAGAATCGGGGTTGATGCGAGCGTTTTCTCGTCTGCTCGCGCCATTTGTTTCGCGGTTATTTCCTGGGATTCCCGAAGATCATCCAGCTATGGGAAATATGTTAATGAATATGGCCGCCAATATCCTGGGGATGGGAGGGGCGGCAACGCCCTTCGGACTAAAAGCGATGGAGGAGTTGCAAAAACTTAATCCCATCAAAGATACAGCGTCGGCCAATATGATTACCTTTCTAGCGATCAATACGGCCTCGATTAATCTTATCCCAGCTACCGTCATTGCTTTACGGGTAGCGGCCGGCTCGAAAAACCCTACCGAAATTGTTGGACCGACCATTGTCGCGACAACCGTGGCTTCCGTCGTCGCCATTACCGCAGAGCGCCTCTTCCGCCATTTTCACCGCAACGATAAACTATAATTGGGATTCGAGTTCCCGGAATTCATCTTGAATAGATTGACTGCATCGTGATCGTCTGCCACCCCGAACAAATTTTAGGAAGGTTGGGGGCATCGGGCATGGGGTCTTCATCCCCTGCCCATGTGCCTGAGGTTCCGACCACAAGGGCCTGTGAATTAGGACATTTTTCATTGGTTTTGCCAACAAATCCGTTTTACTCTTTTCTTCTTTTGGTCTAGGCAAAACTTCGAACCATCACGCCCATCGTGCTTGAGGTCATGACCCAAGGGATTATCCAAAGAGTTGATGACAGATAAATACCGCGGCAATAAATCCGGCCAAATCCCCAATCAACGCGACGGTCAGCGCATAGCGAATCTTTTTGATACCGATTGACCCAAAATAGAGGGTGACAACATAAAACGTGGTATCGGTGCTTCCTTGCACGGTCGATGCCAACCGGCCAACAAAAGAGTCAGGGCCGTAGCGGTGCAATAATCCGGTGGTAATTCCTAATGCCGCACCTCCTGATAAAGGACGCACTAGCAACAAGGGAACCACCGGCGCTGGAACACCTAAAAAGCGGAGAGGGCCGGAAAGAAAATGTATGACGGCATCAAGAGCTCCAGAAGCTTCGAAAATATTGAGGGCAACCAAAATACCAACTAAGAAAGGAATCATCCGGACGGCCATACGAAATCCTTCTTCGGCTCCTTCGACAAAGGTTTCATACACTTTGATTCCTTTAAGCCACCCATAAATCGGAATAAATCCGATGAGAAAGGGAATGGCCCAAACTGATACCGTTTCGATAATCGCGGTCATATGGTCTTTGCTCCTTTAGTGATACACGGTGACGGTCGAAATAGATGGGACAACCTGGTATACTGATCCGGAAAATCCCGAGTGGCGACGTCTTGTCTAGGAAAAGATATGATACAGCCGTGACAAGCATGAATGGAGGACAAAAATGGGATTATTATCTAAACGATTACAAGAACTAGGAATTATCTTACCTGAAGCTCCTAAAGCGGTAGCCGCTTATGTGCCTGCGCGTGTGGCCGGATCGTTGTGTTTTACATCGGGGCAGTTGCCTTTTCGAGAGGGGAAACTTGTTGCGGAGGGCAAAGTGGGCGATAGTGTGAGTCTCGAAGAGGCGCAACAAGCGGCTCGTCAAGCTGCTTTAAATGCGATTAGTGTGGCAGCGGCAGCTGTTGGGGATTTAGATCGTTTGGAAGCCGTTATTAAGGTTGTGGGATTTGTACAATCGGCGCCGGATTTTCATGATCAACCACAAGTCATTAATGGAGCGTCGTGGGTCTTGGAAGAAATCTTCCAAGAACAGGGACGGCATGCCCGTTCAGCTGTGGGCACCAATGCCTTGCCGCTTAATGCTGCCGTGGAAGTTGAATGTATTTTTTTGATTCGTGAATAGGTTGTTCATCAAAGGAGGGACGGCATGAATTCCCGTCTACAAAAAGTTATAGCGCAAGCCGGACTCTGTTCGCGGCGTGAAGCGGAAACATGGATTGATGCAGGAAGGGTCCTCGTCAACGGTCAGAAGGCACATTTGGGTCAAGTGGTAGACCCAGAGACCGATCAAATTGTCGTGGACGGCCGTCCCCTTCAACTCAAAACCGAACGAACCTATTTAATCCTCAATAAGCCGGTAGGTTATACCACTTCGCTGAAAGACCGTCACGCGGAGCATCTAATTTCTGAGCTCGTGCCCGCTCGATTCGGGCGAGTTTTTCCTGTGGGCCGTCTCGACAAAGAGACATCGGGTCTCATCATTATGACCAATGATGGGTTGTTGGCGCATCATCTAATGCATCCGTCGTATGCCGTACCTAAAGTTTACGAGGCATGGGTTCAAGGCGTTCCTCGACGCAATCATCTGTTGCGATTGGAAAAAGGCATTCAACTGGATGACGGATATGCCCATCCCCAAGACATTAAAATTCTTCGGACTGAAAACAACAATGCGCTGTTTCGTCTGACGTTGACAGAAGGGCGAAAACGGGAAGTTCGGCGAATCTTTGAGGCCATCGGCCATCCCGTCTTGTCCTTAAAACGGATCGCCTTTGGACCGTTATCATTGGAAGGCCTTGAAGAGGGGCAATTTCGACCGTTGACACACCGCGAAGTCAAGGCATTATATAGCATGGTGGAAACTGCACGGCAAAAGAATTCCAGGAATCGAAGGGATGACCAATCGAATGACTTCACCAAATCCAGATTTACAGCACGTGGTATCAAGCGTCCAGGCCGTTCAACAATACCAGCCGTCCCCTCGCGGCATTCGCTCAGCCACACCCGAGGAAATTCAGGCCGGAATCACCGCTGATGTGTACTTCGTGGGAACCCAGCAAATTCTTAAGGAATTAGGACTGAACAATAAGATTGTGACCGCTGAAATTTTTGCCAATCGGCCTGGGCTACTTGCAGGCATCGATGAGGCTTTGTCATTACTGGAGCCTTTGCCAGTTCAGGTGGAGGCGTTAGACGAGGGCACAACAATCACCGCGAAACAAGTGGTGATGCGGATAACCGGACGTTACGGGGACTTTGGATTATACGAAACGGCATTGTTGGGGATTTTGGCGTCCTCTTCGGGTTGGGCAAGCGCGACTCGCGAGATTGTGGAAGCTGCCGATCCCGTTCCTGTCTATTCGTTTGGTGCCCGGCATGTCCATCCTGCGGTGGCTTCGGTGATGGACCGGGCTGCCTTGGTAGGCGGGGCTAAGGGAGCCAGTAGTATTTTGGGAGCTCGTCAGGCGAATCAAATGCCCTCGGGTACTATGCCTCATGCCTTACTTCTGATGGCCGGAGATACTGTCGAGGCTGCTTTGGCCTATGACCGGATCATGCCAGAAGATGCTCCACGAGTGGTTTTGGTCGATACTTTCAAAGACGAGGCCGAGGAAGCAATTCGGGTGGCGGAGGCTCTGAAAGAGCGGCTTAATGCGATCCGGCTGGATACGCCAAGAGAACGGGGCGGCGTGACACCGGAGTTAGTCCGAGAAATCCGTATTCGTCTTGCCCAAAAAGGGATTAATCATGTGGGAATCTTTGTATCTGGCGGACTCACTCCGGAACGGATTATTGCTTTAAAAGAAGCTGGGGTTACGGGATTTGGTGTGGGCAGTTACATTGCGGCGGCTCCACCACTTGATATGACGATGGATCTCAAAGCGATTGATGGTCAGCCCGTGGCGAAACGGGGGAGAATTCCTGGACTGACCCCTTCACCAGATCTTAAGATTCGTAAGTGGATGCCCAGCGGCGATTGAACAAGTTTGTTAAATCCTCATAGGCTTCGGGCGTGAGATGTTTCTTGAGTTCCTGCAGTTCAGGAAGCGATCCGGTTTCTAGACAATCGGCAATGAGATACGGCAATTTTTTGGACTCTGGTAGCCAATTAATAAGTGCCTGACGCACCATATGTTGTTCCTTTTCATCTTCGGGCCAGTGCTGTTCAATATAGTGGATAGCCTGGTCCATTTGGCCTTGGCGAATTAGGGCATGGGTTCTCCCTAAAAACAGCGGATCCATCGCTGCAAATTGATCCCATAAAAAAACTATGGGCACGGAAGGTATCACTTCCAAAAGGGATAACAGACGCTGTACACGTTGCCATTGCCGCTCTCTTGGAAAAGGAATCACTCCCGGATTCCATAACTCAGCAAGAATCACGGGCGTCAATGCCTCGACTTCGCCAGGAAAACTCGAAAAAATATGGTCCAACGGCAAAAAGGGATTATAAGCCCACAGTTTAACCCAGAACAACAATCCCGGCTTGCGAATCAGCTGTGGGTTCTTCCAGCCCCTTAAAGCATTTAAAATCGCAGGATCATCTAACCAACTCGGATGGAGATCGACGAGCATTTGAGGCTGATGAATAATGCGCTCTAAATTATCCAGAGCCATTGGTTCGGTCTTAGTATGCGCGATGTTGCGAGGCAGCATCCACCATGGCGCGATTTCGGGCACCAAGCGAAGAATATTCTTGCCTGTTGTAGCCTCAAAAAGAACGTTCCATGAATTTTGTAATGCCATGGCAAAGGCGTACGGTGGAAAAACAAATTGTTCGGGATGCTCGCGAAAACTTAGCAGTAAGGCTCCAATATGAGCACATGGTGCTGGGCGCGAACACGTGCAGCCCCCTTGCCACAAATCCTTAGAGAGTTCAAAATGTGGAATATAGGAGTCATGGTAACCACGCAGTTCCGCAATGAGGCGGCCAGGCATCCTCATCTTGCGGATACAGCGGTCTTCATAGATATAATCACGGGCTAAACGTAGTGTTTTCTCTGGAATTCGCCCTATATATTCGTCAACAATTTCTATGGTGATGTCCATCGGGTTTTGGGACACTATTTGAGACATGATGGCCCCCTTTTAAAGGTTTTCTCAGTCACATCATGAGCTAGGAGGGATAAGGATGCAAGTACGTTGCCAAATTTGTGGTACAGTAAGCGATGTGGCCGCTTGGACTAAAGAATACGAGCTATTAAAGTATAGTCCTGAACATCCTTACATCTGTCGTACCTGTCAGCAAAAGATTCAATTGGAGGCTAAGGAAGGCCAGAAATCATAAAATCACTTGCAAAAATCTCGAAATCATGTTGTGATCAGGCGTAATAGCATGTGGATATCATGGATAGAAAGGATGTTGACGGATTGATTCGGGGAATACGAGGAGCGACACAGGTCGATCGTGATGAGGCGCATCACATTTTAGAACGCACCCAGGAACTTTTGTTGGAGATGGCTCGCGCGAACGATATACGCCCAGAAGATATGAGCAGTATTTGTTTTACCATGACTCCTGATCTCCATGCGACCTTTCCAGCGGAAGCGGCACGACAAATTGGTTGGCAATATGTGCCAGTTATCTGTATGCGAGAATTGGATGTCCCTCATGGATTGCCCATGACGGTACGCATTTTAATGCAAGCCGAGACGCAAAAATCGCAAGAAGAAATCCGCCACATCTATCAATATGGTGCTGTGGTATTACGCGAAGATCTCGTAAAGAGTCGTGAGGAGTCACAGGGATAATGAAGGCTGTGGGACGAGGCCCAGTCGTGACAGTCGACGGGCCTGCCGGTGCAGGCAAAAGCACCGTGGCCCGAAAAATGGCGGAACGATTGGGCTTTTTGTATCTTGATTCTGGAGCAATGTACCGGGCCTTGGCACTTAAGGCATTGCAACATGGTATTGATTTACGTGATGAATCACAGTTGGCCGATTTATTGAAGTCGACCACCATTGATTTGATAGGCAATGGTCAAGGACAACCATCGGTGTGGTTAGATGGGGAAGACGTCACCACACTACTTCGGACACCGGAAGTCAACGCGAGTGTTTCGTTGGTCGCGGGATTTCCTCTGGTCCGTGAAGAAATGGTTCGAAGGCAGCGCGCCATGGCGCGTGAAGGACGCGTGGTGATGGATGGACGCGACATTGGTACATACGTTTTGCCGGATGCGGACTTAAAATTTTATTTGACGGCATCATTGGAAGCTCGAGCACGCCGCCGGTTAAATGATTTGGTGGCCTTAGGATTTCATCCCAATTTAGAGACATTAGGGGAAGAAATTCGTCACCGGGATACCCTGGATGCTGCCCGAGAAGTGGGTCCCTTGCGTCAAGCGGAGGATGCCATTTTGATTGACACCACCGATATGGAGGTGGATCGTGTTGTCGATATGATGTTGGAGTATTATCGGCAACGCGTCTCGTAATGTTTTATTGGGTCTTATATTGGATGGTACGTTGGGCCTTTTCGTTATATTTCCGCATTGAGGTTAAAGGCGTAGAAAATGTGCCGCGAAAAGGACCATTACTGATTTTAGTTAATCACATCACATTATTAGATCCGCCCATGGCGGCTATTTTGATGCCGAGACCCGTGTATTTTATGGCAAAAGTGGAATTATTCCGATATCCTATTTTTGGTTGGCTTATTCAACATCTTCACGCTTTTCCGGTGCGCCGTGGTCATCCAGACAGGCAAGCTATTCGCACATCTTTACGCATTTTAGAACAGGAAAAGGCCTTAATGATTTTTCCTGAAGGTCACCGCTCTGAAACAGGTGCTTTGCAAGAAGCCCGTGCAGGTGCTGTCTATTTGGCACAAAAGACGGGAGCCCCTTGTATTCCCATTGGAATTAGTGGGCAATATGGTTTTCGCAAAACGATTCGATATTCCATTGGGGAAGTGTTTACCATTCCCCGTGACATGGAAAGGCATGAAGCCCAGAAGTTGATTATGCGTAAGATTGCCGAGCAAATTCCCGGCAATCAGGTCGAACATTTTTCGCGGAAAAAACGTATTAAGCGATAACGCGTCATATGAAAATTCTTGGATTGATGCCAACTTCCGGTGTAATATGTAAAGGAGTAGTATGTGAAACACGTTTCATACAGGCGCAATGACAAGGGGGCCGGCGATCATGGATGAACGGGAACACACAATGCCAGAGGACACCACGGAGCAAGCTAAAAATCAAGAGCATGAAGACATCATGAATATGGAAGATTCTCTCGCTTATGCGCCCATGGAGGATGTCCATCCTGGGGACATAGTGGAAGGGAAAGTGGTCCATATTTCCAATGATGGTGTGCTCGTGGACGTGGGGGCAAAATCCGAAGGAATCATCCATTTGCAGGATTTAAGTCACCGCCGTATTGAGCGCCCCGAAGATGTGGTGAAGCTGGGAGACGTCATATCGGTCTATGTATTAGGTTATGAGGGCGAAGAGGGTGTTTTAAAACTCTCGAAAAAACGGGCCGACGAACAAGAAGCCTGGAAAAAACTTGAAGAGGCTCAAGAATCTGGCCAAATTTTACATGCACCCGTCGTAGAAATTGTTAAGGGTGGATTAGTGGTCGATGTGGGTCTGCGTGGGTTTATTCCAGCCTCTCACATCGCCCGGGGCTATGTCAGTGACATGACACCATATTTAGGACAAGTGGTGCCGCTCAAGGTTGTTGAATTAGATCGCAACAAACGGCGTGCGATTTTGTCTCGCAAAATCGCAATGGAAATCGAGGAAAATGCGAAAAAAGAACAGCTCTGGCAAACTATTCAAGAAGGGCAAGTACGCCATGGAGTTGTCAAGAGTTTAACGGATTTTGGTGCCTTCATTGACTTAGGAGGGGTGGATGGTCTATTACACATCAGTGAAATGTCGTGGGGACGCATTAACCACCCGTCTGAAGTCTTAGAAGTGGGCCAAGAAATTGATGTGAAAGTCCTGCGACTGGATCCGGAGAAAAATAAGATTTCACTAGGCCTTCGACAGGTTCTGCCAAATCCGTGGGAAGGTGTCGAAGAAAAATACCGTGTTGGGCAATTATATCAAGGCGTTGTCGTTCGACTGGCAGGATTTGGCGCGTTTGTCGAACTAGAACCAGGCGTTGATGGGTTGGTACACATTTCACAGCTTGCTCCCGAACGGATTCATCAACCCTCTGATGTGGTGACTGTGGGAGATAGGATTTGGGTGAAAATCCTTTCGGTCGATGCGGCGAACAAACGCATCTCACTGTCTAAACGGCAGGCCGACGAAGATATCGCCAATGGGGCTTTATCATCCCATGATCACATCGAGGAGGATGGCGGTTCGACCACTATCGGTGAGCATTTAAATGCGTATCACGCAGGGAACTGGGATGATGAAAAAGAACCGTAAAATGTTAGGTGACACGCTTCGACCAGCAAGTGACTACTAACCCCCGAGGTAGACCTCGGGGGTTAGTATATGGATGTTCTGGCAAATGTCCTCCGTAATTACCCCGCTTGCCGGTAACTGTGTTCGCCCCATCGAGCGATCGTAAACGCTCGGGCTTTTCGAATAATCGGAAAGGCAATGACGGCTTTCAGAGCATCCCATCCCATAAAGGGTACAACGCCTTCAAGAAATGCGTGCGGTACGGTCGCATGGGTTGTTAAGATGAGTCCTATCATGCCTCCTAGATAGATGATGATAAGATTAACCGCTAGACCCGCAATGAGCCGACCTTTGTGTGTGGTCGATCCCGTCAATATGGACATTGCCCAGGCAGCGACCGGGAATGCCCACAGATAACCTCCAAATGGGCCCACAAGGATGGCCACGCCGTGACCCCCTTCGGCGAATACGGGAAGCCCCAGCGCGCCTAAAATCAGATAAGTCATCATACTGAGAAACGCCCATTTAGGAGGCAATAAGCCTCCGGCCAGATAGACACCTAGTACCTGTAAACTAAACGGAACGACGGTTAAAAACGGTAAGGTAAAAGATGTAATAGCACCCACTGCGGTAATGGCGGTGATGAAGGAAGCCAAAACCAAAAAACGCATGTAATGAGGCATACGGTTCCTCCTAGAAACAGGATAAAATTGCGACATCTACCACTTTCCCTATAAGCTGCGTCATTTTATCACAAAGCCTGAATGCATGGAAAGACACCGGTGCGGGACAATAATTCATGTCTTCATGTCGATTGCGGAGCACTGGTGTGGAATGAGGCGGTGACGATGTTCCTCTTAGCAACGTTTACTTTTTGGATTGCGGGATCCATCTTAATGATGACAGGATTCGGACGTGAAGTTTTCGATAGGCACCAGCTGCGTGGTGCCAGGATCGGTCTGGTTATGCTGATAACGAGTGTGCTCGCTATCATTACCGCAACATTTTATCCTTTTCACCAGGCCAATTTTGGAAATATAGCTTGGGAAGCCTTTATGGCCAGCGTGTTTTTATTAAGAGGCCGTTCACGATTATGGTGGGAGACCTTTATAATTGCTGTCATGATTACGGTGGTTCGTGGGTTCGGTCCAATAAATCCTCACCATGCAGATGTGGTGAATTGGGCTGTGTGGGAAAGTGTCATGACGGGGGTATTTATCGGTTCTATCATTCACGACCCTTTTTACTCGGCTTTATCAGCAGGTATGGCCGCGATACAATCCGGTATCATCCTGACATTGCTGGCGGGACATATTCATTTTGGCACGACACGCGACATGGCTTTTGTGTTGAGTTCGACCCTTATTGCCTGGCATATGTCATGGATCATGAACTGGATTCACACCGAACGGCGTGCCGAAATGTCGAATTCATAAGAGGCATTTGCGCTGTCTTGAAACCGTAGAGGGGCGCGGGATTCGCAGAGGCTCATAAAGAATTTCCCCCATTCATGGACGGAGGAATGCGGCTTTTCGGTTCCCGGTCGGCCGCCGGCGGCCGATTTGACCCCACCCGCGGCACACCGTGCCGCGATCCCCGAAACCCGCAAAACCCTAAGAAAAACGGGCCGAGCTCTGGTAAAATTGAAGTACCAACCACAATTTTCCGAAAGGAGCTCTCCCGTATGGCTATCATACCACAACTTTCTCTCTTTTCGTGGCAAGATCTCGAAGAATTAGGCGACCTCGAACGCCTCGTGCTCGTCCTCGAGACGGTCCCGGATGAAACCCTCATGGCCCACCTGGAAGCCGCCCGTGGGCATGGGCGGAATGCGTACCCGGTCCGGGCGATGTGGAATTCGGTGTTGGCCGGGGTGGTTTTCCAACACCCCAGCATCGAGAGCCTTCGCCGAGAACTGGCCCGCAATGCGCAACTGCGCATGCTGTGCGGGTTCCGCAACGCGGCCGTCCCGCCCGCGTCGGCCTACACCCGATTTCTGCATCGTCTGATGGCCGAACAGGATACCGTGGACGGGATGTTTGAGCAGCTGGTGGATGACCTCGCCGCCGTGCTCCCGAATTTCGGTCAGCGCTTGGCCATGGACAGCAAGGGTATCTCGTCGCGGGCCGTGCGGCCCGCCAAAAACCCCACCGCCGATGGGCGCCGGGACGTCGATGCCGATTTTGGACGGAAGGAATACCGCGGTGTGCATGAGGACGGGACTACCTGGACCAAAGTGGTCAAGTGGTTCGGGTATAAGCTGCACCTGGTGGTGGATTCGACGTACGAATTGCCGGTGGCGTGGGAGGTGACGAAAGCGTCGGTGTCCGATGTGACCCGGGCGATGCCCATGTTGGATCATCTGCACCATCGCCACGGGGTGCTGCTGTCCCGTGCCGTCCTTTTAACGGCCGACCGGGGCTATGATGATACCAAATTGATCGCCGCCTGCTGGGATAGCTACCAGATTAAGCCGGTGATCGATATCCGGAATATGTGGCGGGACCCGGATGCCACGCGAGTGCTACCGGGCCATTCGACGGTGACCTACAATTATCGTGGCGACGTCTTTTGTCAGGATCCGGTCACGGGTCAGGTTCACACCATGAGTAACGGCGGATTCGAAGTCAGGCGCCAACGTCTCAAAAAGCGGTGCCCCGCCCGCTTTGCGGGCGTGTCCTGCCGGGGTCAAGACACCTGCCCCGTCGTCCAGGGCCTGCGCATTCCCTTACAGACCGATCGGCGGATTTTTACGCCCATGGACCGGGCCAGTTATCAATGGAAGCGCGAGTATGCCCATCGCACGGCGGTGGAACGGGTGAACAGTCGGTTGGATGTGTCGTTCGGGTTGGAACTCCATACCATTCGGGGGCTAAAGAAAATGCAACTCCGCTGCGGGTTGGCCCTCATCGTGATGTTGGCGATGGCGCTCGGGCGGATACGGCAACGGCAACCGGAGCGGATGCGCCGCCTCGTGGGGTCGTGAACCCCACCCCCATTCATCGAAATCCCGGAACGGCCCGTCGGGCCGCTGCTTCGGCGTCGATTCATCCTGTTCCGCCATAATTGAGGCCCATTCACCCTCTGGGATCTGCGTGACAAACGGCTGTGGAGTCGCCGCAGATTGACTGAAATCGGCTACAGCGGAAAAAACTCCATAAGGCTTTGTCTTGCCAGAGTCCCAAGACCCTGGGATAATCGTAATCATTGGAGGGATTGGGTTGGCATTAGTAGCTTTGGTCGGAAGACCCAACGTGGGTAAATCGGCTTTGTTCAATCGTATCACAGAAACCCGGCGTGCTATTGTTGAGGATACGCCTGGTGTAACGCGTGATCGTCTTTATGAGGATACGGATTGGAATGGTCGGACGTTTACGTTAGTTGATACGGGAGGCATATGGATTAGCGATGATGATGATTTATTATCAATGACTCGTGCCCAAACCGAAATTGCTCTGAACGACGCAGACGTGATCGTGTTTGTTGTAGACGGTCAAGCGGGACCCACGGGTGGAGATTTTGATGTGCTAGAAATTTTGAGGAGAACGCGGAAGCCGGTGATTTTGGCTGTCAATAAGGCCGAGAGTCCTAAAATCACTGGGATAGAATTTTATGAGTTTGGGCTGGGTGACCCTGTTTTGGTTTCCGCAGTGCACGGTGAAGGTGTAGGGGATTTACTTGACCGGATTGTTGACAGTCTCCCACCTCAGGCTGCCACGGATGAGGAACCATCTGGTGACGAGATTCGCATTGCGTTAGCGGGACGTCCCAATGTTGGCAAATCATCGCTTCTTAATACGCTAACGGGCGAGGAACGGACATTAGTGACCCCGATTGCTGGGACCACACGCGATGTTGTGGATAGTGTCTTAGATATTGATGGGCAACGCTATGTCATTCTTGATACAGCGGGATTGCGACGACCCAATAAGATATCTGATGAATTGGAAGAAAAAACGGTGCAACGCACGTTAGATGCGATTCGCAATGCAGACATTGTCTTGTTATTATTAGCAGCCAATGATCAACTCACCGCGCAAGATCAACGCATTGCTGGCCAAATTCATAAGGCGCGCAAGGGATGTGTGGTGTTGCTCAACAAATCGGATTTGGTTAAAGGGAGCACTGTTCCTATCCAAACCAAAGCTCGTGAAGAACTCAAATTTTTAGACTATGCCACCATTATTCCCATTTCGGTGGTGACCGGATGGCATTTAGATATGATTTGGCCCGCGATAACCCAGGCCTATCAAAGCTTTACGGCGCGGATTACAACCCACCAGCTCAATCAGTTGATTCAAGAAGCGGTGCACTTAAATCCGCCACCAACAGATAAGGGGCGGAGTTTGAAAATTTATTATGCAACGCAAGTATCGACAAAGCCACCCCATTTTGTTCTCTTTGTTAATGATCCGGAACTGGTTCATTTTAGTTATGAGCGTTATCTCGAGAACCGTTTAAGAGAAAAATGGGGATTTCGCGGTTCACCCATTCAACTCTCGTTCCGTCCTCGCTCGAGAAGGGAGTTTGAACAATGACACCGCGTCTGACCATTTTTGGGTCGGGAAATTGGGCCCTCACATTGGCAGATATTGCAGCACGCTCCGGTACAGAAGTGACGATGTATGTGAGACGCCAAGAATTATGTGATATTTTAAAGCGCACGCATTCCCACCCTCAGTATCTTACTCATCTTAAGCTTCCCCCGAATGTGGTCTTTACGCATGATCTTGGCGAGGCGGCAGCATATTCCCATAATTGGCTCATGGTTGTTCCCAGCCAACACATGCGGACCTTAGCTATAAGGTTGCGCCCATTTGTGACTGATGCCCATCATGTCGTCTCAGCAGCTAAAGGACTTGAAGAACATACCGCTCTACGGATGACACAAGTCCTGCATGATTGTTGGCCCGAGGTTAATGCACAGCTTGGGGCATTAAGCGGGCCGAATTTGGCCTATGAGATTAGTTTGGGTCAACCTGCAGCGAGTGTCATTGCTGGTAGTGCTGCCCTGTTTGATGCGATGGCGCCACTTTTGGGTCATGCCAATTTGCGTTTGTATGGTCAGCCGGATATTGTCGGGGTCGAGTTAGGTGGAGCATTGAAAAACGTTTTAGCCATTGCTGTGGGAATTGCCAATGCATCGGGACTCGGTGCGAATGCCGAAGCGGCCATCATGACACGGGGTCTTCATGAAATGGGCAGGTTGGCCGTGGAACTCGGAGCGAAATGGAGTACATTAGCGGGCCTATCAGGATTGGGAGATGTTGTCGCTACAGCCAGTTCCCCCAAATCGCGAAATAGGTGGTTGGGCCAGGAGTTGGCCAAGGGACGCCCCTTGAACGAAATTATTGCGAGTACCTCAATGGTTGTAGAAGGTGTGCCGACTGCCTATGTCGCCAAACGCCTCGGGGATGAATTTCGTTTGCCCTTGCCGATTACCTCAGAAGTGGTGGAGATTTTTAATGGTAAACCTGTGCGCCAAGCGGTGCAGGATTTAATGAGCCGGGAACGAGTACAGGAATCGGATTTTTAGATTTCTATGAGATTTTTTACCAGCATGGGCATGAATCCGGTGGTTCTCTCATATCTTGCTACTGTCATCATTAGGGTGATCCCGGGACAGGCGGGGACCGGCGCCAACCCACATGGAGACCTAAAGGGAGGGAACCACAAGGATGGAAAAGTTTGATCTGTTTAAGGATTTGGCCGAACGAACCGGCGGCGATGTGTATATTGGCGTCGTGGGACCGGTCCGCACCGGCAAATCAACATTCATTAAACGTTTCATGGAACGTATGATCTTACCAGCTATTGAAGACCTCAATGACCGGGAACGGGCTCAAGATTCGCTGCCCCAAAGTGGTACCGGAAAGACCATCATGACCACAGAACCCAAATTTATCCCCGACGAGGCAGTGGAAATTCAACTCACCGATGCCATTGCGTTTCGGGCTAGACTCGTGGATTGTGTCGGCTATGCTGTGCCCGGAGCCTTGGGTTATTTAGAAGAAGACGGTGCACGCATGGTGATGACGCCTTGGGCCGATGAAGCCATGCCGTTTGAGGAAGCTGCGGAAATTGGCACGCGTAAGGTCATCCAGGACCACTCTACCATTGGTCTGGTTGTCACAACGGATGGGAGCTTTGGCGACTTACCCCGGGATGCGTATTTAGACGCAGAAGAGCGTGTTATTAGTGAGCTCAAAGAATTGGGTAAGCCATTTGTGGTCTTGTTAAATTCTTCGCAACCTGCTTCAGAAGAGGTCGTGACTCTTGCTTTAGAACTCCAAGAACACTACGATGTCCCGGTGATTCCTGTTAATTGTCAGGAGCTTCAGCAAGAGGACATTGTCCATATTCTCGAGCAAGTTCTGTATGAATTTCCAGTGACTGATATCAGTTTCCAATTAACGGACTGGGTCGAAGCGTTAATGACGTCTCACTGGTTACGTAAACAAATCGACACGGCTCTGGACGAAGCCAAAGCAGCCATTACCCGCCTTCGGGACGTCGATCCGGCCGTGAACAACCTGAAGAGCTATGACTATCTGGATGACGTTCGCCTGGTGCATATGGATTTGGGAACAGGCATCGCAGAAATTTTTGTCGGGGTCCAAGGCGATTTATTCTTCCGGGTTCTCGGGGAATTAGCCGATCGCCATGTTGCCACATACGGAGACATCATGAAATTGTGGCGGGAATATGTCGTGGCCAAAGCGGAATGGGACAAAGTGGAAGAAGCGGTGCATGAGGTCCGAGCAACGGGTTACGGGATGGTAGCGCCTAGCCTAACCGAATTGAATTTAGCGGAACCGGAGCCCATTCGGCGTGGAGCGCAATTTGGTGTCAAACTTAAGGCGACGGCACCCTCTATTCACATGATTCGGGCCGATATTGAAACAGAGATTACGCCAATTATTGGGACGGAACGACAGGCGGATGAATTGGTCCAATATCTGATGGAGCAATTCGAAGACGATCCGGTAAAATTATGGGAAACGAACTTATTCGGCAAATCTTTACATGATTTGGTCCGAGAAAGCATTCAATCTAAGTTATTTAAGATGCCAGAAAATGCCCAGGAAAAATTACAGGAAACACTTCAGCGAATTATCAATGAAGGTTCGGGAGGACTTATCTGCATTATTATCTGAGTCCTGTGATTCTAGCTTATTTGACTGCCAGTCATCCAGGTTAAAGATGATTGGCAGATTTTTTATTTGTCAAGGGTTTTTAGGATGTTTGTCTTTTCGGTGAAATTTTAAAATTTGTTCCGCTCTTAGAAGGATTTTCATTTTTCGTTGTCGAATACTGATTCGCTTGAAAAGTACTTCTATTAATTCATTCGTCGTGCTGTAAACATGATTAGGAGGAGATTCCTTGAAGCGGAATACGTCGAAGAAAATCACACTCGCGTCAGCCTTGGCTGTGACCGCGAGTTTAGCTCTTGCAGGATGCGGCAGTACACCGACAACGACAAGTCAAGGGCAACCCGCATCGTTAAAGCCGCAATCAGGCGGCACGATTGTGATGGCTTTGCCAGCGGATAGTAATGTGACCTGGTATTTTCCTCTTATGGATGGTCCATCAGACAGTGTTTATAATGCATGGGTTCAGAGTTTAATGTATAAAAGTTTGTTTACTGTTGGTCCCACGGGATCTATAGATTATAGCCGCTCTATAGCGGAAAGTATTAAACCCAATGCTGCCGGTACGCAGTATGTGGTGACGATGAATCCAAAATACCACTGGTCAAATGGACATCCGGTCACGGCACAAGACGTGGTCTTTACATGGGATTTGATTAAGGCCGCGTCAGCGTCGAACGCGCCGGCCCCATGGCCTTATGTTGGTGCGGGGACTGGTGACATTCCCTCGGGTGTAAAGAGTGTGGTTGCTAACGGTCCGTATCAATTTACTGTGACGCTCAATCAACCCGCTAACCAAGAGTGGTTTATTTACAATGGTTTGGGGCAATTTACGCCATTACCCAAATCAGTCTTTGATAAATACCCAACCAATATGACCCAAGAATTAAATTATCTGGCTAAAGTTGCGACCGAACCCACGTCTAGTGTCTATCAGGTCGTTGATGGGCCATTTAAGTTGAGTCAAGCGGTGTCCAGCCAAAAATGGGTTTTTGTGCCCAATCCTTCATACGATGGTCATAAAGCCTATGTCTCGAAATTGATCTTCCAGTACGAAACCAGTGGCGATGCGGAATTTGCCGCACTCAAGACCGGTCAAATTCAAGTCGGATATTTGCCCAACTCGTTATGGGGATCACGGGCAGCGTTATATAACAACTATAACTTGTCAGTTCAAAATAGTTTGGCCTATGGTGATGTTCTCGTCAATATGAACCATGGCAACTCCCAAGCGAGCCTCAATGCCCCTAATGGAGTTGGGGATATCTTTAAGAACCTGTACGTGCGTCAAGCCATGCAGATGGGCATCAACCAACAGGCCATAAATGATGCGGCATTTCATGGGAATGCGGTCGACGAGGTCGGCATTATTCCTCCCAAGCCGAAGACCATATTCTTTGACCCGTCATTGAAGACTATTTATCCCTACAATCCTGCTCAAGGAAAGAAACTTTTGGAAGAGCATGGATGGCATGAAGTCAACGGCGTGATGACCAAAAACGGCCAACAAATGAAGTTCCAGATGGTGTATTCTAGCGGGTCGCAATCATTCGTTCAAGAAGCGACGTTATTACAACAGGGATGGGCTAAAGAGGGCATTGATGTATCTTTGAAGGCCGAACCCTTTAGTACCATTATTGGTCTGACGAATAACCAGTGGGATATTATGGATTACGGCGGGATTGCCTGGGGCGGATCGTATCCGACAGGTGGCGGGCTCTTTGGTAAACCCGGCCAAGGGCTTGATAACCAGGGATATTACAATCCCGAAATGGTCAAGTTGATCGCCCTAACGCATAAACCCTACCCCACACAGCAACAATCGTTGCAGGCGTTGTATAACTTCCAAGCGTTTGTGGCGAAAGATCTGCCGGTATTATTTGTTCCTTGGCCTCCTTCTTATACGGAAGTGGCGAAGAATGTTCATAACGTTGTCAAATATGCTAATCCGTTCACCGGAGGCATCTCGCCGAACTATTGGTGGGTATCGAAATAAGTCAGAACCGGAAGGGGTAGGGATATTATGCCCCTTCCGGTCTTTTTCATCATACCGTTTTGCATAAAACGCATTGTCTAACAACAGAAAGGATGGCCTCGCATGGTTTCACAGACACCAAATTCGTTGACACTTGAAGAGCAGACCGTGTACGAGGAGAAACCATTACGGTCTCGAACCTGGCGGGCCTTTTGGCGCCATCCCTTAGGACTTGCAGGCGTCATTGGCTTGACCTCGATTGTGCTATTTTGTTTTGTTGGACCTCTTATCTATCCTGCAAGTGCCTATGCCACCCATATCAACGCATTAATGTCGCCCCCGAGTGCCCAGTTCCCGTTAGGAACGGATGATCTGGGACGCAATTATTTAGCCCGTCTCATGCTGGGAGGGCAAGTGTCTTTAATTGTAGGATTTGCGGCAGCTATTGCCTCAATGATTATTGGTGTCGGATATGGACTGATTAGTGGGCTTGCTGGTGGTGTCGTCGATGCCATTATGATGCGGATTATTGATGTATTGCTGACCATTCCCACCTTATTTGTCTTGTTGTTTTTAGATGCCGTGTTTCAACCCAATGCTCTATTGCTTACCATTATTCTTGCCATCACGTCATGGTTTGGTGTGACCCGTATTGTTCGTTCTGAAGTTCTTTCTCTCAAGCAACGGGATTATGTGGAGGCGTCGCGAGCGTTTGGTGCAAGTAATTGGCATATTATGTTGCACGAGTTGTTGCCCAACGTGATGGGAACGGTTATGGTCGCGACGATTTTTCAAATTGCGGGCTCCATTATTTCCATTGCGACGTTGAGCTTTCTGGGACTGGGCTTACCTGCTCCAGCACCAAACTGGGGCGAAATGCTGTCGACCTCGATGAACTACATGTTTCAAAATGCATGGTGGTTGATTTATCCTCCCGGTATTGCACTGTTGTGGACGTTGTTGTCCATTAACTTTATTTCGGAAGCGTTGCAAAGCGCTCTTGACACTCGCTTATAAAGGAGGTTGCCACTCATGTTGGTCTATATTATTCGCCGGTTAATTCAATCCATTCCTGCATTAATTGGGATTGCTATTTTTAGCTTTATTCTCTTGCATATTGTTCCAGGAGGCCCAGCCCAAACTTTGTTGGGCCCACACCAAACGCCTCAGCGGATTGCCGCCATTAACCGCGCTCTCGGACTGAACAAACCCCTATACGTTCAGTTCTGGATATGGTTTGTCAATTTACTGCATGGCAACTTCGGCTATTCCTATAGTTTCAACCAACCCGTGCTGACAGTAATCGGCCAATATCTACCGCATACTATTGCGATTGTGGTGGTTGCTATTATGATCTCTCACCTCATCGCGATTATTCTTGGGACGATTCAAGGATATTTTCGCAACCGCTGGTTTGATCATGTGATTACAACGATCACCTTTTTCTTCTGGTCTATGCCCGTATTCTGGCTGGCGATTATGGTGGTGTTAGTGTTTTCGATTTACCTCGGATGGTTTCCTTCCGGAGGCATTAATTTTACGAACGGGGGACCGGCAGGTTTCGTTGGCTATGTTGACCATGCCACGTTACCTATCCTCGTTTTGGTGCTAGCGACAGTCGCATCATGGGCGCGATTTATGCGTTCCTCTATGATCGATTCGATGTTACAAGATTATATCCGTACGGCGCGGTCCAAAGGGCTGTCCGAACTGGCTGTCGTTTTTAAACATGCATTGAGAAACTCGTTACTACCGATTATTACACTGTTTGGCCTGTCTATCCCGAGCCTGTTTGGGGGAGCGTTAGTGGTAGAATTAGTGTTCAACTATCCGGGGATGGGCCTTTTGTTTTGGAACGCGGCCAATGAGCGGGATTATCCCATTCTGTTGGGAATTATCATGATTATTGGGCTTCTCACTGTAGTCGGCAATCTCTTAGCGGATATTCTATATAGTTTGGTTGATCCGCGTATTAGTTACAAGTGACGAGCTGCTTTTAGGCAAGAAAGAGCTTTATCATCGCTAAAAAAGCAAAACGAGAAGGTCCATCCTTCTCGTTTTGCTCGTTACGCTGAGTGGAATAAAGCGAGAGAAAACAGTTGCTAAGACATAGCCACCATGATATAATCTCTTTGCACGAAATCGGGCTGTGGCGCAGTTTGGTAGCGCGCTACCTTGGGGTGGTAGAGGTCGTGGGTTCAAATCCCGCCAGTCCGACCATTTGCAACAATTTATTATCAAAAAGCCCGGAACACACGAAAAATTAAGGTGTACGGGCTTATTTTTTATTCTGTTCGATTTCTTTCTCTTAAGAACAGGATGACATCTATGTCTCCAAAGCATGATCCGATTTGGTGGTCAAGGTAGTCCTCCGGAAATTCTTCGTCCCGCGACCGCATTGCTAGTAGCAGCGCGGAATGGTGGGGGATCCTCAAGATCTTGAGCTGTTCAAACGAACCGGCTTAGCATGTCACTCGGCAGACACTATCATGGATTAATCCATCGCATCACACTAATTTAATGCTCGGTTAAATCGATTGCTGGCGAACAATATTCTTCCGAAGTCTTTGGAATTGTTTCGGGATAGCGCGAAAACTCGCGCGAAGTTCAAACCGACCGGGGAATATTGGGATGGTTTCTGAATCTTTTGAGCGTAGTTATGGCGTCTTTTGTTGATGAACCCTCCAGTGACGGATGCCAGATAATGGGTCAAAAACATTAATCTCAAATCCTTGGACTTCTGTATTCACAAAGACTTGATGTTGGCGCCATAACAAAAAGACTCCAGGGGGAGATTGTAATAGGACGCCTAAGGCATTTTGGGTTGACGCCGTCAAATTGGGCGCATTTAGGATATGTTTTAAGGAGTGCTGAAACTTAAAGTTACGGTATTCTCCATAATTGAGCGGACTCATAGGAGCGTATTCCTCGGCTAGAAGAGGGTAGGGGTAAGCCCGTCGTTCAATCAAGGCAACCATAAAGGCGTGATGGGTTAGAAGTGAAGGAAGATCTGCGGTGGTGACCACGTGATTGGCAATGCCACTTAGCGCCAATTGGTGGTGAATGGCGATGCCTAATAACATGGCACTTGGACTATTACCGGTTAACACCGTGAGTGACAGGGGCGGATGATGGGGAAGACTCCATTCACCGTGAATCTCTTGATATCCGGCCTGCATGAGGATTGTATGCGGATTGATTTGAGGTGGTGATACATGATAAGGGCTTCCGGGCACAAGGGGTTCATACGCCGGAACAAATGGCTCTGCTTCAGCACGCGCTAAGGCGATCCGATTGATGAGTCCTGGGAGTGCTTTGGCTAATGCTGAAGGCACATCTTGCATGTTGTAAAGTAACATGTAATACTCGGGTCCCTGATAGTACAAAACACGAGGTTGTCCTTCAATTGTTTGTGACGTCCAATTAATATCGGGTGTTGGCGAATTATCCCACGTCGTGATTAATGCATGCGTCTTAGGTGCACCTAAAAAATAATGAGGATTGGCAATCCATTTGATGCCTCCATGATAGGCCATTACCGGCCGATATGGTCCTGAACCCATCATATCAGGGATTTTATTAAAAACAGGCGACGAAGCTATTTTGCTAATACGGACATTGTGTACCATGAACGCCGGTAAGATCCAGTGCCCGCTCCCGGCACCGGCAACGTCTGCCAAAAAGCTGGGGTCAGGATATCTTAATTGGATTTCAATGGTGCTCGCATTAATAATGTGTACATTGCGAATAAGCGAGGCCAGGGATTGGGAAGCGGGAATGGGAGCTTTAGGATTGGCGTAGAGCTCATAAGACCAGGCCACATCGTGAACGCTGATAGGCCGCCCGTTCCACCACTTGGCATGGGGATTCAAATGAAAAATGTAAACGGTATAATGGTTTTTAATTTGCCATTTATCGGCAATGTCAGGAGCAATGTTACCGTTGGGCCGAATTTTGACCAAACTGTCATACATGACGCTCATAATCCAATCATGTGGTTGTCCAGCACTTTGGAAAGGATTCAGTCCAAACCGGGGGAATCCCAAGACAATTTGAGGGCGATTAAAGATTCTCGGATGGGGTAGACTGACTTTCGTCCCGCATCCGGTTAACACCATCAGGCCGCTTAAAAGTCCCATCCACTGCTGTATTCTTTTCCGCATAGGCATAGAATGATCTGTCATGTGTCCTTTCTTCATGTTTTAGTATTATACCAAAGAGGCGCAACAAAATTTGGGGAATAGTTGCAGACAAGGAGAATGTGACAGTGAAGGCGTTATACTTTTACACCCAAGCGTTTTCGGCCCTACCTGCCCTACCCGCGATCCGTAGTGCAAGTGAAAACCCCCGCGCTATCTCTGTGAAATATGCAACGGTCATCTACTTGGCCTTGGAACAAGGAGATACGGATCAGAGTGTGAGTGGGTGTTTGCTCGATTTTATCAGGGAGCGTCGGCGTAATGGCTTGCCCGTGGTGATTCATTCGTTCAACCATTTGTCCGATTGTCCCATGCCGCTAAATCCAGCTAAAAAACTGTATGAACGGTTGCCGCAACAACTTGTTGCTACTGGCATCGAACATATCTTGTCTACGACATTTGGCTGGATTTATGAAATCAGCATGACGGATGTCGGAGAGAGAGGCAGTAAAGGACGCATTCTTTGTGCACAGATAGCAGAACGCCCAAGCAGATAATGTGTTGCCTGCTTGGACGTTCGAAAAAAGATCCGGCGTTAGTTGTATTGAATACGCGGATCCACGAGCCCATAAAGTAAGTCGGCCAAGAGATTTCCAAGAATGGTTAAAAATCCTGTAATAACCACAATTCCCAAGATAACGGGATAGTCTCGTTGGTTGGCCGCATCCCAGAACAATAAGCCCATGCCCGGGTAGTTAAAAATCACTTCGACCAGTAACGCGCCCGAAAAAAGATTAGGCAGCGCAAATCCCAACAAAGTGATTAATGGTAATACCGAATTACGTAAAGCGTGTTTGAGGACGACAACAGATTCCTTTATCCCTTTGGCCCGTGCGGTCCGTACATAATCCTGAATGAGATTCTCGCTCATAGCAGTTCGCATGTATCGGCCCCAACCGGCGACGGTAGTCAATACAATTGTAAGCACCGGTAATGTTGTATGGGCAACCCATGAGCTAAATCCTGGATTGGGATTCAAGGGATTAGAGAGCCCTCCGCTGGGAAACCAATTCAGCGTGATTGAGAAAAACATGATAATCATGATGCCCAACCAAAAAATTGGCATCGAATAAAAGAAATAGGTTAACGCCGTCATAATGTAATCAAACTTGGTGTCATGATAGTAAGCCTGTAAACTGCCCAAAAGAATGGACAGAATATGGGCAATCAAAACACCCAAACCCACGATGGACAACGTTCTTGGCATATTTACCGCGATTAAGTGCCACACCGTTTCATTATAAAAGTAAGATGTACCCAGATTGCCGTGTAATAATTGCCCTAACCATTGAATATACTGTACAGGTAAGGGTTTATTAAGGCCAAATTCCTGGTCCACTTGAGCAATTCGAGCTGGGGTCGCGCGTGGTCCCAGCATGGCTTGTGCCGGTCCTCCCGGAACAATGTGGACCAAGAAAAACCCAATTATCGTAATACCCAAAAGGGAGGGAATCGCCTGAAGTACGCGCCGAAAGATGTATTTTAACATCGCGTGTCGCCCTCCTAACTGGACTTCCGCAAGCGAGGATCAAATGCTTGCCGTAATGCATCGCCAATAAAGTTTACTGACAGTTCGACCAGGAGAATTGCCAATCCGGGAGGATAAATGAGCCACCATGCATTTTGGAACATGTATGACATGCTAGATGATAACATTTCCCCCCAGTTTGGCGTTGGCGGGGGAAGTCCCAGGCCCAAGAAACTCAAGGCAGCCACGGTGAGAATCGCATCGGCGACCTGGAACGTTGCGTTCACAATCACAACTCCCATGACATTGGGCAATAAGTGTTTAATCATGATACGCCAGTTTGTAGCTCCCAAAGCCCGAGCTGCTTCGACATAATCGCGTCGTTTGAGGGACAGCACCTCAGAACGCACTAGACGTGCCACGCCAAACCACGACAACACAGCGATAATAATAACGAGGAGAATAGCGCTCGGACGAAATACAGAATCTACAAAGAGCAATAAGAAAAGACTAGGAATCGCAATAAAAATATCGACAAGACGCATCATCAACGAGTCCACGGCGCCGCCGATCAAACCTGCCGTTAAGCCGTAAATGACTCCAATAATGGTTGTCATTAAGGCTGCTGCAAAACCAACTTCTAGCGACAATTGTCCGCCCAGCATCATTCGCGCTAAGTAATCCCGCCCCAAACTATCCGTGCCGAGCGGGTATTTCGCGCTAGGTGGCTGCAATGTGCTGAGAAGATTGGGTTGATAGGCACTGGCATGATAAAAAAGAGGGCCAGCGAATGTAAACAGCACAAGAAAAAGGAGTCCACCTACGCCAAAACGGGCAAGCGGATTTTTCCAAAATGCTCTCCATTCGCGAGAGGCACTACGTTTTCTTTCCAGTACCGGTTGATTCCCTTGAAGGGGATCTTGCAGTTCGAGTTCTGGTGAAATCATGTTGTTATCCGCTCCTGCCTCAACCGTCTATCACCGCACAAGTCGTTATTTTAGCTCATTAAGTTTCGAAAGCTTAATGAGCGCCGTAATTGTTTGAAAACTAGTGACAATGTATTATAATGTGGGCTTGAGTTTGATGTCAATTATCGACATTGGTCATCCTACCAATTGTCTCCTGCCTCATCTCCTAGTTTTGGTCTTATCCATTTAATGAATGATTTTTGAGGAAAGGGGGCACCCTGTGGTGGGAGGTGGCATATGGGGATTCAAGAAACCACATTTAAGGATAGTAATCCTCCAATCCGTTGGGTCCATATGAATTCACCATCTCATCAAGAATTAGACATCCAGCTAAGAACTCTTAATATATCCCTGCCCCCTATCGGTGAGGGCCATACTCGAGCTGCGTTTGACCGCTACCCCCATTTCTTCTATTTACGTTTATTCAAATTGAATCCAACGGGATTGGAAACTGATGAGCTCGAGATTGCTGCTGTCCATTTTGTTGTGACGCCTCAGGTGATGTTATCATGGTCGTCGGATTTTACCGTGGCGCAAGATTTTCAAGAAACCCGCAAAAAGCTGCTATTACATCCCCAACTTATCCAGTCTTCGAATCATTTGGCATTTTATGTCGCTGACGATCTGCTTGAAATGGCATTTCCATTTTTTGATTATTTTAACGATAAGGTTGCGCATATTGAACATGAGACATTGCATGACAATGACGATACGCAGATAAAAGAAGAAATTTTTCGTTTGAAACGCATTATTATGCGGGTTCGTAGAATTCTTGGTTCGGAACGTGATGTTGCTTACCAGCTTGCCCGTTATTGGAGTGGTGAGCCCAGTATGGATACCATTTACGCCTTTGAACTGTACGACCATGTCATTCGTCTCTCCGATTCGGCCGATACATACCGTGAAATGATGGATACCGTGCTTGATATCTATCTTTCGAGCGTTTCCAATCGCCTCAATGAAATTGTTAAGACCCTTACCATTGTGACAGCATTGTTCATGCCCGCATCCGTGATTGCTGCGTTATATGGCATGAACTTTGATCACATACCGGGAGCCGGTAATCCATGGGGATTTCATTTAGTAATCGGCAGTGTTGTGCTAATTTCAATTATTCTGTTATGGATATTTAAAAGAAGAAAATGGATATAACTTCACCGCTATTGCATGAATGCACGGATGTTCCCCCTAGACGAATTGCCATGACTAGACTACAATGCTCCATGGTTCGGAATGTCGAATTAAGTTGTCGTGATTTGTTGGTATTTTTGCGAAAATTGCGAGCAGCAGGGGAGGACATCAAAAGATTATGAAACGTCGGTCTTTGACTTTACTTGCATCAGCTGTAGCGGGTTCGTCGTTACTATTGGCTGGGTGTGGAACCTCAGGAGCCTCATCGGCGTCGGCCATTAAGTCACCGGTAGGTAATGTGGCGTTGGTTGCATTGCCTGCACAAGTGTCACCTAATTGGTTTTTTCCAGTGGAATCCTCAACCGCTTTTTCGGTCTACAATTCCCAGATGAATTCACTCATGTACGTTCCGTTATTGCATATTTCCAAAACCGATGGCATTGACTATGCGAGGTCTTTAGCATCGAATGTGTCATGGAATAGTAACGGTACGGTTTATACCATTACGCTAAATAAGAAATGGCATTGGTCCAATGGAACCCCCGTTACGTCCCAAGATGTGGTTTGGACGGCGCAACTGCTTTTGGCAACGAGTTCAAATTCCTCTTCTCTCCCATGGGGATATGGGGGCGCAGGTATTGGCGGATTGCCAACCCGGTGGCAAAGTGTGACGGCTGACGGGCCTTATAAAGTGATCGTGACATTAAACAAACCGTCTAACCCTCAGTGGTTCTTACACAACGGGTTAGGGCAAATAGTTCCTGCGCCTAAAGCGGTATGGGATATTCATAAGAACATGGACAACGAGCTGAAATTTATCCAGTCTGTTGCCAATGATCCCGGGTCTAAATACTTTGATGTTGTGGATGGAGCCTTTAAATTTGATGCAGCGGCTTCGAAGACCAATAATCAATATTGGACATTTGTGCCGAATCCGAATTATGACGGACACAAAGCATCCATTCAAAAATTGGTCTATGTCTATGAATCCAGCAACAGTGCAGAGTTTGGCGCATTAAAGCAAAACAAGATTAATGTAGGGTATTTGCCATTTTCTCTGTACGATTCGCGAAACCAATTGGTTGATGACCGATTTAGCACGGCTTATCCATTTGGATTCAATTACCTGGTGTTGAACTTTAGTGACAAGGCGCCAGGGAACTTCGGTCAAATTATTAGACACCGTTATGTTCGCCAAGCCTTAGAGATGGGAATTAACCAGCAGGGCATGATCAATAGTTTCTATCATGGGCACGGCGTAACCGAATTTAGTCCAATTCCTGCGAAACCTGTGACGCAGTTCTATGATTCGAACTTAACCAATCCAGCGCCCTACAACCCGGCCGCAGGAAAGAAGTTGCTTGAAGACCATGGCTGGAAACTGGTTAATGGGGTTATGACTAAGGGCAACCTCAAATTAGCCTTTACATTAGACTATGTCTCGGGCGTGTCGGCTGTTGAGAACCAGGTGCAATTGATGAAACAAGACTGGGCTCAAGAAGGCATTCAGGTGAACTTAGAATCCCAGCCATTTAACACCTTGATTGCAGACACCAACCAAGCTAACGCAAACAAGTGGCAGGTTGTATGGTGGGGTGGTGGATGGACATATGAACCTGATTACTACCCCACTGGGGGAGGATTATTCGCGACGGGTTCATCGGCTAACTATGGTGCCTACCAGAGCACAACGATGAACAATCTCATCCAAGCCACCTACGAACCTGGCACATCGAGTCAGATTCGGACTCGGATGGACGCGTATTTGGCTTATGCCGCCAAACAACTTCCTGTGTTGTGGATGCCTTGGACGGCGACCTTTAACGAAACCGCTAACTATATCCACGGGGTTAATTCGACTTATAATCCTATTACCAACACGCAATATCCCAATTACTGGACCATTAATCACTAAAGTTCTGTAAATCGATTAGGGGAAACTACTGACTAATCCGGCAGGGATCTCATCACGAGATTCCTGCCGGCTTTTTTTTGGAGAAAAAATTGGTTCGGCACCAATAATTGTATAAACAATAATGTGGGGCATACTTGCAGCAGGATAATGTTATAAAGGATTTCCTCAAAATTATTCGGTTACAAGTTGGTAATAATTGCTTGTTTTTTGGGGAATAACACGTGTTCAACGACGGCATACTGCTTTGTATAACTATCCACAAAAACCCCTGTTTGAAGGCATATATTAATGTAACTTTTGGTTGAGAAATGAAGACTACAGAAAAAATTTGATCAAGAAGATGCTTTAACCCGGTTTATTCTAAAGTGGAAGAATTAAAATAAGAAGGAAAATTGGATGATGATGTCGAATTGCCATATGCCTCAAATTTATTTCGGCAGTGTTTATTGTGCCGCAAACGAGGACAAAGAATGGCTTCATGCCATGCATTGTTTATACTTACTTGAGGAGGATAATAATGAAGCGTCGTTCTGTCGCCGTCTTGTCGGCGGGCATAATCGGATCGTCTCTCGTTTTAGCGGGTTGTGGATCAACATCTACACCATCAACAGGCTCATCCCAAGCAGTTAAATCTCCTGTGGGCAATGTCGCGGTGGTCGCGTTGGCTCCACAGACATCTCCAAACTGGTGGTTTCCTGTTGTGGCATCAACGGCTTATAGTGACTTAAACAGCCAAATGCAGTCGTTGATGTATGTTCCCTTAATTCACATTTCCAAGACGGACGGCATCGATTACAAACGGTCGTTAGCGTCCAATGTGACTTGGAACAGCACAGGGACAGTTTATACGATTACTTTGAACAAGAAATGGCACTGGTCTAACGGCCAACCTGTCACATCAGCGGATGTGGTATGGACAACACAACTCATGTTGGCCGCGAGTTCGGGCGCCTCGTCTTTGCCATGGGGTTATGGCGGAGCAGGGATTGGAGGAATTCCTACTCGGTGGAAGAGTGTTACTGCCGAGGGACCTTACAAGGTTGTCGTGACACTCACTCAACCCTCTAACCCCCAGTGGTTTTTGCATAACGGGTTGGGGCAAATCCTACCAGCACCGAAATCGGTGTGGGATATTCACAAAAATATCGACAATGAATTGAAATTTATTCAATCCGTTGCCAATGATCCCGGTTCTAAATATTTTGATGTTGTCGATGGAGCCTTTAAATTTGATGCGGCGGCGTCGAAGACCAACAACCAATATTGGACCTTTGTGCCTAACCCCAATTATGATGGGCATAAAGCAAGCATTAGTAAGTTAATTTACAAATATGAGACAAGCTCCAGTGCGGAATTCGCTGATTTGAAGACACAAAAAGTCAATGTGGGCTTTTTGCCGCCCTCGCTGTGGAATTCTCGTGGCGAACTCACGGCGGACAAGTTTTCTACTGTATATCTGTTCGGATTTAATTATCTCCAACCCAATTACAATGCCAAAGCTCCTGGTGGGTTTGGCCAAATCATCAGTCACCGGTATGTGCGCGAAGCACTGGAAATGGGTATTGATCAACAAGGGATGATTAATAGCTTGTTTCACGGCCACGGTGTCGTCGAATTTGGACCAATTCCATCGAAACCGCCCACGCAGTTCGATGATCCCAATCTCACGAATCCAGCACCGTTTAACCCACAAGCTGGAAAGAAACTCTTGGAAGCTCATGGATGGAAACTGGTTAATGGTGTTATGACCAAGAATGGTCAAAAACTTGCGTTCACTCTTGATTATGTTTCCGGTAGCAACACGATCACGGATCAGGTGCAATTGATGAAGCAAGATTGGGCTCAAGAAGGCATTCAGGTGACGCTCTTGTCTCAGCCATTCGACACGATTATTTCAGACGCTAACCAGGGAGACCCCACGAAATGGCAACTTGACTGGTGGGGCGGCGGTTGGACGTATGAACCTGATTATTACCCCACTGGTGGCGGATTGTTTGGAACCGGGTCAGCTGCTAACTATGGCGGTTACAGTAGTTCGACCATGGACTCATTGATTAAGAAGACTTATGAACCTGGCACAGCCAGCCAAATTACGGCACGGATGGATGCATACCAGGCATGGGCCGTGAAGGATTTGCCTGTGATTTGGGTGCCGTGGACCCCAACTTTCAGCGAAGTGGCTACTTACGTTCATGGTGTCAATTCAGCCTTTAACCCGATTGAAGATCTGAACTACCCCAACTACTGGACAATTAATCACTAAGCGTATTCTCGGGTCTTCGTCGGAGGCTATGCTTGCATAGCCTCCGGTTTTTGTTGCCCGAAAATTTGGCGGAATAGTAGAATAAAGTTCGTTTAAATTTGGGAAATCCGGACGGTGTTGGCATGCCGAAGTCATGACTCGGCATAGGCTTGTCCCGAGGTGTATACTCAAGATTATGCATCATATGGCCGTTATTCGCGGTATGATGGTCATAATGCTTGACTTAAAGCAGGTGGGAATCACATCTTAATGGACAAGCGCATGTAGAAAGTTAATCAAGGAGGGGACCGTATCACAATGGATGCGGAAGAATTAATCGCGCGATATGAAAGATACGTCAATCCGGGTTTAGCCCGGGCACTGCGTTTTATGGGATTGAATGCCATCGAGAAAACTGGGCATGGAGCTGTTGTTGTAACGGAAGATGGAGAAGAATATCTGGATTGTGCAGGTGGATATGGGGTTTTTGTTCAAGGATATCAAAATCCCCAAATTGTGGCCAAAGCGCACGCCCAGTTAGATGAGTTGGCGATGTCCTCACGCATTTTACTCAACCGTCCTATGGTGGATTTGGCGGAAGAACTGGCTCGCATTACTCCGGGGGATTTACAATATAGTTTTTTTTGTAACAGCGGTACCGAGGCAGTCGAAGCGGCTTTAAAGTTTGCCCGTATTCAGACAGGAAGAACACGCATTATTGCAACATATGGAGCTTTTCATGGCAAAACCATGGGATCATTATCGGCTTCTGGACGGGATACATATCGGATTCCTTTTGAACCGTTAGTGCCAGATATCATTCATGTGCCATATGGAGACGCCGAGGCTATTGCCGGTATTATCGATAACAACACTGCAGCAGTCATCGTTGAACCGATCCAAGGCGAGGGCGGCGTGATTGTTCCACCGGATGATTATTTGCCGAGAATTCGTGAGATGTGCGATCAAACCGGAGCCTTATTAATTGCTGATGAAGTGCAAACGGGTATCGGTCGAACTGGTCGTATGTTTGCGGTAGAGCATGCTGGTATCGTTCCGGATTATTTGTGCCTTGCCAAAGCTCTAGGTGGGGGAATAATTCCGATTGGCGCAGTGGTCGGAAGACCTAGTGCTTGGACTTTTTTTGATTCATCGCCTCTGATTCATACTTCGACATTTGGCGGCAATCCCTTGGCCTGTGCAATAGCTAAGGAGGCATTACGGGTCACGATTGAAGAAGAACTACCTCAGAGAGCGGCGACACTGGGAAGCCATTTCTTGAGTCAATTACAAGGCTTACAGAAGCGATATCCGCAAGTGATCACCGATGTCAGGGGACGAGGACTCATGATCGGTATTGAGGTCCCTAATGCGGGAGTGGGAGGGGCGTTGATATCAGAACTTTTTCAGCGTCACATTTTGGCTGTCTATACATTGAATAACGAAAAAGTTATCCGAATGATTCCCCCTCTCGTTATTACTCGTCAACAGCTTGATCAGGTTATAGAAGCCTTAGGAGAGTCTTTGGATACGGTTCAAAATATTTTAGAGGACTTACTAGAAGACTAAACTCAGCGATGATAGGGGGGCGCATGATGCCTACGGTGACAATTACAGAAGTTGTACCCGCACCGATTGATACTCTTTACAGCATTTTATCAGATATGGCGCAATTTCCACGGTTTATGAAAAATGTGGAGTCCGTAACGATTGTAGAACAGGGAGAAAATTATACGCATTCGGTCTGGGTCATCAAACTGCAAGGCGCAACATTCAAATGGACTGAGCGTGATGAATTTTATCCAGATCTGTGGCGCATTACTTACCGCCAAATTCAAGGGGACCTCAAAACGTTTGAAGGATATTGGCAACTGAAACCGGTAGAAAATGGCACAGAAGTCACGCTTGAAACCACTTTCGAATTTGGTATGCCCATGTTGGCCAGTCTTCTAAATCCCGTGGCGAAGCTCGCGCTGAGAGAAAACGCTAAAGCCATGGTGCATGCCATAGCTGGAGAAGTACGAGGCCAAACACAGTAATCTTAATATTTTTCTATGTCCTGGCATTGTTTTTATATTTTTCCATTGAGAAGCAGATGGTCAATTGGATATGCTATGCAAGGAAGATGACACAAGTACCCTATGGGGTACTATTGTAGAAGGTTACCATCTATGGCATAGTAATACTGCGAAATCAGGAAAAAAACAGAGAAAGAACGAGTTTTTGTCGGAAAGAAATAAAAAAAGTCCATCTTTTTCTGGGTAAATGCATTATTTTGTTGACAGAAGGACTTATTTTGATAAAATTATTCTGGCCGTCGGACAGGACACTGTAGGCGAGCTCAACTCGGGTAAATAAGGGGGTTGGGAATGCGATGAACGCATTGGGTCGACAAATTTTGGCAGAAATTCATGGTTGTGATTCCAACGTGTTGAACGACATCACCAGCGTGGAGGAAATAATGGTACAAGCTGCCTTAAAGGCAGGCGCTGAGGTGCGTGAAGTGGCTTTCCATAAGTTTAGTCCGCAAGGTGTAAGCGGGGTGGTGGTCATTTCAGAATCGCATTTAGCCGTGCACACTTGGCCTGAACACGGCTATGCCGCGGTGGATGTATTTACTTGCGGCGATTCTGTCAACCCCTGGGATGCCTGTAACTATATCGTCGAACAGTTCCGCGCCCAAAATTTTACCGCTTCGGAAACCCTCCGGGGTGTTTTGGTCGAGTCTAACGTTAGTACGCAAAAGGCTGCGATTTGACGATTAGGGGGATCTCAAGGTGGCACAAACATTTGTTATGGTCAAGCCAGATGGTGTGAGACGGGGATTGGTCGGGGAAGTCATTCGTCGACTGGAACAAAAAGGTCTACGTCTCAAAGCCATGAAATTGATTCAGGTTACTCCGGAATTGGCAGGAAAACATTATGAAGAGCATCGGGACAAGCCATTTTATGGAGAATTGATATCATTTATTACCTCGGGTCCATCTGTGCCTATGGTGTGGGAAGGGCGCGAGGCGGTTCAAGTGGCTCGAACATTAATGGGAACAACGGATCCCGTTAAGGCGCAACCCGGCACCATTCGTGGTGATTTCGCTTTGGCCATAACTGAAAATATTGTTCATGGTTCAGACAGTGAAGAATCTGCAGAGCGAGAAATAAGCATTTATTTCTCGCCGGAAGAACTTGTTTAACTTTTATGATGGTATTTGTCATCACGCCACTTCTTGTGGCCGGACTCATCTTTTATAGCGCGCTCATTGAACCTCGGTGGATTCAATTTACGCGTTACGATATTGCTATTCCAAATCTTCCGAAGTCTTTTGACGGGTTTTCTATCCTCCATCTATCCGATTTTCACGGCCGGGTGGGGGCCTTTTCTTTTTTGAAAAAAATGAAAATTACAGCGGATATTGTTGCGGTAACCGGTGATTTGTTTGCCTGGAAAACATTGCCGCGATCACGAATCGCCCATGCGCTCGATCAACTTCGAGCGCCTGAGGGTGTTTATTTCGTGAGTGGCAATCATGATTACCGCAATGGGCGCCTCGATGTCACGCCATGGAACGTGGGGGAAAGGCTATTAGATAATCGCGTGATTCCTTTACGGCGTGGAGAAGATACATTATGGTTGGCAGGAATTCCTGATCTAGTCAAAGGGCAACCCGATTGGGAGAAAATTAACGCAGAGATCCCTCAAGAGGCGGCTGCCATCTTACTCTCGCATCGTCCCGATGCGGTATTAACTCCCTATGCTTCGCGATTTGGACTCATTTTATCGGGCCATACGCATGGTGGGCAAGTGACGGTATGTGGACGGTTTATTCCTGTACGTCACACCCATGTAGGCAAAGGCTATGCGTGGGGCAAATGGATCGGTCCAAGGGGGACAGTATTGATCACGTCGCGAGGTTTAGGGTCCTCTGAGTTGCCCATACGATTTGGTGCCCGCCCACAAATTGTTTATATTAGATTATCTCGGGAGTAAGCAATGTACCGCCGATAAGGGTACAATGCAATCAATGTCTTTTCAGGGATCAGAGATCGCAAATCATAATGGATGCGTTGAAAAGCCTAAACGTTCTTTGCAGCTGACTATTCTATTCATCGTTCTGATTGAGTAGGCGAGAACATACAAGACTGTTGTCAACAACCTTGGACACTGCACAGGGTTGCGCCAACGCAAGGGAGGGAAAGGCTCATTCTCGGGGAGATCTTTTTAGAGATCTCGAGCCATACATGATGAAAATCGCTGTTATTGGGGGAACAGGAGTTTATGATTCGTCTTGGCTTGCTTCTAGCCAAGAATTACGGGTAGAAACACCTTACGGCCCCGTGGAAATCATTCAAGGTCAGGTGAATCAAAAGGGCGATGCGGTGTATTTTTTGAATCGCCATGGGACACATCATCAGATTCCGCCGCACCTAGTCAATTATCGCGCGAATATTTGGGCCCTTAAACACGTTGGCGTAGAACGGATTATGGCGACGGCGGCTGTGGGCTCTTTAAACGTGGCAATGCCCCCTGGTAGCGTTGTTTTGTGTGATCAATTTCTCGATTTTACCAAGTCACGCGTAAGCACTTTTTTTGAGGGCGGGCCTCAGGGCGTGGTCCATACGGATATGACAGAACCGTATTGTCCTCACATACGTAAGGTCATTTACCAGCAGGCCGTAACAAGAGGCTACCCCACTATCAACGGGGGATGTTATGTGGCCACAGAAGGGCCTAGGTTTGAGACGCCAGCCGAAATTCGAGCCTTTCGCCTTCTTGGCGGTGATGTGGTCGGAATGACCAGTGTTCCCGAGGTGATTCTCGCAAGAGAATTAGGGTTATGTTATAGTACGTTGGCATTGGTTACAAATTATGCCGCAGGAATCTCGCCGCATCATTTAACTCATCAAGAAGTATTGGATCTCATGGCCCAAAATATGACATATTTAAAACAATTGATTGTCACCAGTATTCCTTTATTACAATCAGAGCGAGATTGCTACTGCCACAATTCGGCAGATACTCCATTAGGAGGATCGTGAGGCCTACCACAAGTTCAATAGGAGGAAGAAACGATGTCCACATTAAAAGATCCCGGGCTTGCATCATTAGGTCACGACAAAATGAATTGGGTTCGCCGCAAGATGCCTGTGTTAAACGCGCTGCGCGATCGTTATGTTAAGGAACAGCCCTTTAAAGGGCAACGTATCGCAATTTCTTTACATCTTGAAGCGAAAACAGCCGTATTGGCCGAATTGTTACATATTGGAGGAGCGAGTGTCAGTATCACCAGTTCAAATCCCCTAAGTACCCAGGATGATGTGGCTGCGGCATTGGCCACGACTGGTGTAGAAGTGCATGCATTTCGTGGGGCCAATGATGAAGAATTTGACCAGTTTCATCAACATGTATTGGATATTGAACCCACTTTACTGATCGATGATGGTGGAGAATTGACCGAACGGCTGCATTCCTCTAGAAAAGATCTAGCCCGAAATGTTTTGGGAGGAGCAGAGGAAACGACTACTGGTGTGACGCGTCTTAGGGCGCTGGCTGGAGAACATCGGCTGCTCTATCCGATGATAGCCGTCAATGATGCCGATATGAAACATCTTTTCGATAATCAGTATGGAACTGGCCAATCGACATGGGATGGGATTATGCGTACCACCAATTTGTTGATTGCGGGGACGACTGTCGTTGTGGCGGGATATGGCTGGTGTGGACGCGGGGTGGCTGATCGTGCCAGAGGGCTTGGAGCGCGAGTCATTGTCACAGAAGTTAATCCGGTTCGCGCCAATGAAGCCCTGATGGATGGACATCAAGTGATGACGATGGACCAAGCTGCGCCCTATGGAGACTTCTTTGTAACGGTTACAGGAAATCGTGATGTCATTCGTCCTGAACATTTTGTCAAGATGAAAGATGGAGCGGTCTTAGCTAACGCGGGTCATTTTGACGTGGAAGTTGATGTTAAAGGACTACGCGCCATGGCCACTGAGGTTATTCCCGGTCGCAATGAGAATGTTGAAGGCTTTGTATTACCGACAAAGCAGACCCTTTGGCTTCTGGCTCAAGGACGACTGGTGAATTTGGCTGCCGGGGATGGACATCCCGTGGAAATTATGGATTTAACCTTTGGTCTTCAGGCTTTATCGCTGGAGTATTTGTTGAACCATCCCTTAGAACCCGGGGTTTATCCCGTAGACCCGGCTGTCGATAGATGGGTTGCAGAAATTCGCTTAAAGGCATTAGGTATTGAAATTGATACCCTAACTCCGGACCAAGAGCAGTATATGGCATCTTGGTAAGTCTTGGTAATGATTGGTAATGAAGAGGACTGAAAGGAGTACATTCTGGTGCAAGGCAACCATTACCATTTTTGCACAGCGGTTGAACGGGCCGATGGATATGGCTATGCATGGATTCGGCCGACCACACAGGAAGGAGGGAGTGGCACTTTTCCCAGGCCTTGAGGCCGGGGTTTTGGCGCCGCGAATATCTGATGAGGTACCGAATTGAGACCGATGCGATCTTAACCATGGACGACGAATTTCGCGTTTTTCGGCCTGGACAACTTACATGGGAAGATGGGACGATTGTGAGTGTTGGCCCAGTGGCAGATGATGCGAGCCCGGTGGATCAAGTGATTCATGTAGCCGGAGGCGTTTTGCTGCCCGGCTTTTATAATGGGCACAATCATGCTGCCATGACATTATTTCGAGGACTTGCGGACGACAGCCCTATTTTCGAATGGCTTGAAAAACACATTTGGCCAGTCGAAGCGAAGCTGACCCCCGAGGACATTTATATCGGCACGTTATTGGCAGCGGTGGAAATGATCAAATCGGGCACGGTGGGCTATGCCGATATGTATTTCGAAATGGATGCGGTCGCTAAGGCTACAGTGGAAAGTGGTTTAAGAGGTTGGCTCAGCCGTGGACTTATAGGTCAAGACGACGGTGACGACGATAAACTCAACAACGCCATTGCCTTTGCCAACCGTTGGAAAGAGAATCCGTTGATTACACCGATGCTCGGCCCCCACGCGCCATACACATGTTCGCCAAAATTTTTAGAGCGTGTTGCCGAGAGCGCAAAGACACATCAATTGGGTATTCACATCCATTTATCGGAGAGTCTCGATGAGGTGGTCCAAATCCGAAATCAGTTCGGTGTCACGCCCATTCAATTAGCTGCCCAAACAGGTCTGTTCGAAAACCGGACGCTCATCGCCCACGGCGTCCACATCGAGCCTGAAGATATCCCGTTTCTTAAGACAATAGAGGGTGGGGTCATTTCCTGTCCCGTGAGTAATGCGAAATTGGGAAATGGAATTATGCCCTACAATCTACTGCAACAGGCCGGAATTGCGGTGGGCTTGGGAACAGACGGAGCTGCCTCGACGAATTCATTAGATATGTTTTTGGAAATGAAGGCGATGGCATGGATGCAAAAAGTGCGGGAAAGGAAACCGGAAAGTTTTCAGGCACAAACAGCACTGATGCTGGCCACGCGGGGGAGTGCCAGGGTATTGGGGTTTTCTGGTGGAATTTTGGAATCCGGTCGGCCGGCCGATTTCATCGTTGTGGATAATACAGCTCCCTATATGACGCCCGACATCGATACGACGGCCAATCTTGTCTATGCGGCGACCGGAAATGATGTTCTCTATACGATTGTCAATGGCCAAATCCTTTTGGCTGAGGGGATGTTAACGACGTTAGATGAACGGGCGATTCGAATGGAAGTACAAAATCGAGTAGCCAGGCTATTATCCATTTAGCGGCCTTGATGAATCTCACGTTACACACGCGACCATAGTGGATTTTAAAGTCAAACGAGGTGTCTAAGCCATGGATGAATGGCAGAACAATCCGTGCTTTATATGTGGTAACCAAAATGATCAGGGAATGCATGTGCATTTTACCTATCTACCTCAAGAGCATCTGGTTCAGGCCGAGGTTGTCGTGACCGAATCGTGGCAAGGGTTCAAAGGAATTGTTCATGGAGGGATTATTGCAGGACTTCTTGACGATGCGATGTGGCATATCCTATGGAATGAAACGCATGTGGTGTCTATGACAGCGGACTTGCGAGTCCGTTACCGCAAACCGCTTTATATTAACACCCCTTTGCTTGTTATAGGAAAATTAGTGGAATCCACACGGCGGCTTATGCGCGCCCAGGCTTTTATTGAACAAAATCAAGAAGTCATGGCTAGTTCCGAAGGTACTTTTCTTCCGGCCAAGGGTCTTCATGAATGATTGATCCGTTTAATTTTTATGAGTATTCGATGTTGATTCACCAGTTGTCCCTTGATCTTCCCGAATCAAGGCTTCTTGTTCATTTACTCGAGACGGCTCAACAAGAATCGGTAGACATTGTATTATGGGCACAATCCGCGTTCTCAGAAAATATTGCAGGACATCTTATGGAGGAAGGCTATTATGGACGGGTCCTGTTGTTGTGGGGAACGTGGGGGAAAGATTGCGGGCGGGACATTCTCCATTTTGGGAATGGGCGTACCGACCACCTATGGCTACCAGAACGTGAGGCAGAAAATGTTGTTACGCCGTCATTTATTCTCGATTGGACAACTGATCTCGACAAGCTGCCCATGGAATTTGGGAAGAATACAGGGATTATAGGTTTGAACGTATGGCCAAATGATCATTCTGCCAAAGACACTATGGGGTTTTTTCCTTGGAGCCGTACCAAAACGCACGAACTCCTTAGAGGACGTCTCGAGCTCTGGGATCATTGGACCCAAAAAAACCCTGTCGTGGCCGTTGGCACGAACCTATGGTCTGTCAAAAAAGAAGCCCTCAAAAGGATGGGACTTCCTTCGCGGATAATCCGCACGCAAGTCTTGGTGCCGGAACCCCTAAGTTTCCAACATCTGGAACACGACAAACGACTTATCAAAGAGGCATTGGTAGAAGGCCGCGTGAGCGTAATGTTCTCACCCATCGGCTGGGAGAAAGGATTTCGTTACTGGATTGAGCAGGGACAGCAAAGATATCCGATGGGCCGTGAAATGCTATGGCATCCCGGCCAAAAGTTAAAAGCGATCAGTCCTGTTCCATCTCAGTGGAAGATTTTTTGTAATGGCAAGGTGGAATATGAGGGAACAGGACTGGTCCAGGAATATCCTGTTCGGCAACCAGGAACTTGGCGTGTTGAAATCTACCGCGGACATCATCTAAAGCCGTGGCTGGTTAGCAATCCTGTCTACATCCGGTCGTCAGAAGTCTAAAGTTGTCCACCGAATTCCGTAATCGTGTGGGCCACATGGTCACGGTCACTTGCAGGCACTACCGCAGTTAAAATCCATGCCCCGACACTTAAGCCCTGATGAGTCCATGCGCCAGATGCTGTCCATTTATCATCTAATCGGCCAATATCATAACCATAACGGCCCCAATCTACCAACGGCGCATGATTTAAGATTTCATTTCCCATATCTGCAGGCACTGCATCAATTTGAATCACGTCAAAGCCTTGGTGCCGTAGGGCTTCTTGACATCGTTGAGCCTGTTCCAAGGACCGAAAAAAGGCTAAAATGTTTTTCTCTTCCATCGAAGGACCTCCCATCAGCGATGATGGAGGTAGTGTTGCTGATTTTGCGAAGGACTATGTCCATGGGTGTGCTAGAATAACACTATGTAAATGCGCGGGTAGAGAAATGAGGCGTTATGCGAACAGATTTCGTCATTGTGGACCTCGAAACTACAGGGTTAAATCCTGAGTCGGACCAAGTGATTCAAATTGCTATGCTACGGGAAATGGGCACTCAGACCGATACCCTGGCTTTTTTTATTAATCCGAATAGGTCGGTTCCAGCATTTGTAAGACGATTAACAGGGTTTGACACCATGGACTTTTCACAATTTCCGACATTGGATGAGGTTATTGAGGAGATTCGGGACTTTATCGGCGATCGATTAGTGGTGGGACATCAAATTGGTTTTGATCTCGCTTTTCTCAAGCGGGCCGGACTTCACATCGAGACCTTTCTCGATACATTAGAATGGGCTCGAATTGCGTTGCCAACGGAACCGTCTTATCGTCTCGAAAATTTAGTCCCTGAGGAAGGGCCGTTTCATGATGCTCGTAATGATGTCCAAGCCACTTATCGCCTGCTATATCGTATTCGCACGGCATTAAGTCATCTACCTGAAACGACACAACGAGATTTACGGTACTTATTGGGGAATGAATGGGATTGGTGGCAAGTGGAGGCTCTACCCAATACTCGTCCCTCGCCTTTAGATCAACCCCACGGAGAACCAAGCGGTGGGCGCGAACTTGTTCCTTTCAGTCATGGATGGCAATCTCAAACCTGGTTAAAAAATCCTACGAACATCGGCAAAAATTTTGAAGAATTTGAACAGCGTCCTTCTCAAGAAGCCATGATGGCTGCAGTCGAGCGAGCATACCAAGATCAATCCATTTTGTTGGTCGAAGCCGGCACGGGAACCGGCAAGAGTCTCGCTTATCTTATTCCTGCGGTGCTTGTGTCTTTGAAACAAGGAGAACGCACGGTCATTGCCACGCATACTTTAGCGTTGCAAGAGCAGTTGTGGAATAAAGATTTACCGATGGCCCAACAGGATTTACCGGTCAATGTGGCGTTAGTCAAGGGGCGTGGACAGTATGTCTGTTTGCTGAAGGCTGATGAAATACGGCAAACGACGACGGTTCTCAATGAAGACCGTGAACGCCGTATCGCTATTGCTCGGCTATTGACTTTTATTGCCCAAACTGACCGGGGTGATTACGATGCATTCAATCCGTCTTCACGAGAAGCCAAAGAGTTGTGGCAAGATGTTATGGCTGATCGCCATGCGTGCGCTGGTCCTCGTTGTCCCTACGCGGGTCCTTGCTTTATGCGCCTAGCCCGGCGAAAAGCGGAAGAAAGCCATGTTGTTATTGTCAATCACGCATTACTGGCGTCTCATATGGCCAATCCGGTTGTTCTTCCGGAATTCGATCACGTGATTATTGACGAGGCCCATCACTTTGCTGATGTTGTCGAGCGGACTTTTGGTATGGAATTCGTGATTGCGGACTTTAGGCGAATATTGGCTGAAAATACGGCAAGAAATGGTCTCTTTGATCATTTGAAGACGCACCCGGACTTATTTAGCCCCATAGAATATTTGCGAGCGCAAAGTATTACGTTGCTCGAGCGTTTGGAAAGTTTGGAGAACGTGTTCATTGCGGAAACCCCTCCCAGTGATTATAACCGGCAAGCCGTGCGAGTCACGACAGAGCGGTTCGAATCATGGCAGGGAACTCAGGTGGAAAAAACGATGGCGTTGACCCGTGAGGCCATGGCGAATGTCGCACAGGCATCACGAGATATTTGGAGTGCTGCGGAAGCGATATTTGGGGATGTGATTAAAAATGATCCTACCTGGTTACGTTTTGAGAAGTGGGCAGATGATATGTCATCGTATAGTCTGCACTTGGACCAGTGGGGACCCCCGACTTCGCAGCAGGTAAGCTGGTGGGAAGCCACACACTTAGACACTAATCCGCAAATCACTTTGCGCTTTGGACCGGTGGATGTTGCTCCATTAGTCCATGACACGTTATGGAACCAAATTAAAACCGGTGTGCTAACCTCCGCTACTTTAAGTGTGGCAGGGGATTTTGATTACATGGCGCGAAGTCTGGGGATTCCGAAAGAACGCATGCGCACTATGCGATTGCCTTCGCCCTTTAACGTGCGTGCGAACAGCGTATTAGCCATTCCGTCGGATATTCCCGATGTGAATAGCGCTGAACATCTGAAAGAATTGGCCGAATTTCTCATCGAGGTCGTGCCCCGGATTAATGGCAGGACTTTGGTTTTGACGACATCGCACAAGAGTTTGCGAGTACTCGCGGATAAACTCCGTCCGGTTCTTGATCCCTTAGGGATCGTGACATTGGCCCAAGGGATTGATGGACCGAGTGTACGACTCGTCGACCAATTTAAGCAATCGTCCCGGGCAATTCTGCTGGGCGCTGCAGGATTGTGGGAAGGGGTTGATGTACCGGGAGCAGATCTCTCCCTGGTGGTCATGGCGCGCTTACCTTTTGCGGCTCCGGGCGACCCTCTTGAGGAAGCCCGCTTGGAACGTATCGCTCAAAGAGGCCAATCGGCCTTTTATCAAAGGACATTGCCCCAAGCCATTTTGCGGTTTCAGCAAGGCTTTGGCCGACTTTTACGCACCAAAAATGATCGCGGTGCAGTCGTGGTCTATGACCCACGCATTATTCGCAGTCGATATGGCGCCAAATTTATTCAGGCACTGGCGGGACCAACGATTGTAGTTCAGCCGACTCATCACGTGCGCCAAGTGATTCATGATTTTATTGTTAAGGGAGGCCATGACGTTGATGAAACGCCAACAAATTTTAATTACGAATGATGATGGTATTAACGCATTAGGTTTGTCTCTTCTCGCTCAATCCATGAGTGAGGTCGCAGATGTTTATGTGGTCTCACCAGAATTAGAACGCAGTGCCATGGGCCATGCCATTACGATGCATAAGCCACTCCATGCTACTCCTGTGACCTTTCTTGAGGGTGTTCAGATGGCATGGCGTATTAACGGAACACCTTCTGATTGCGTGAAATTAGGCATCGAAATGTTGCTGCCGGAAAAACCCGACTTGTTATTATCAGGAATTAATCATGGCTCGAATTTAGGACGCGATATTTATTATTCGGGAACAGTATCCGCGGCAATGGAGGGCATGTTCTTAGGAGTTCCGTCCATGGCATTGTCTTATAACGGGGACGATGCAGAAGGATTAAAATCGGCAGCGGAATTTACCAAGACGTGGGTTTTTAGCGAAAACTTTGAGCGTCCCCCCAAAGGAATCTTATACAATGTGAATTTTCCTAGTGTGTCTCAAGGCATTCCTTCGCAAATAGCATGGGTCCGGTTGGGGCGTCGTGAATACGCTAATGACTTCCACAAACGAGTGGACCCAAGAGGGCGGGAATATTTTTGGCTTGCTGGTCGCGCCCAAGATGTGACTGAAGATACAGGCACGGATGTTGGCGCACTGGCGGCAGGTTTTATCACGATTACGCCGCTCCACATGGATGCTACAGCCTATCACTTGTTGCCCGAAAAGAACCGAATGGAAGTTCCATCATGGCCTAAACGGTAGGTTTGTTCGGAGACTCCAGGCTTTGCGCCATAAGCAAAAAGGTATGCTCTGATTCGGAATGACCGTCGTACCACGAAATAATTTGCATATCAAGACAAAAAGATGGCGATTCATAACGGACAATTAAACCCGGAACAAATAATTTCTCGATGATATCCTGTTCATGGACTTGTTCCTTGTCGATGTGCAACCGACCGCCGGGAAGCAGCTGCCATTGCCGTATGAGCCAGTCGGAAAACGCCGCTATGGATTGGTGTGCCGGCACTTCAACATGTTGCCAAATTCGGGGCGATCCGCATGGTGTCACAATCAAGTGAAAACTCGCCGCCGTGGCAGGAGTACTAGGTAAGTGAAAATGACGGCGACGGCTTGCGCAAGCTTGTAAATGGCGTACCATTCCGGATTCAGGTCGCACCAATCCGCAGAAATGACATCGACCTAAGGAATCCGCGGCAATTTGAAGACGTGACTCGGACATCAAAATCTCCCCGGCAATAAAGACTTCGCTGTCATTCGAGTGTACCGCCTAACACCAGATTCTGTCTAGCTCTTTCATCTTTTCATGGAAGAGAAGAAATGAGGAAATCAAGAGATGAAGAAGTGAAAAAATCAAGAAATCTAAGGAGTCCTTGTCTCCTTCGGAAAGCACTAATCCTAACATGGCTTAAGGCATAACGATTGATGCCTTAAGTATAAAAACTCGAGCGAGTCAGCTTCTCTTTGAGGAAAATAATCGATTGGCAAGGAAGGGTGGTGTGTTCCATTGTGAATTAGTCACCGAGTGGAAACCCAACACTATCCGGGAAGAATGTTCCTTCGTTTTTTTCTTGTCGAGGTCAGTTAGAGTTTGGTAAAAGGTGACGCCATAGCGTTTCAGGATTAAGGAAACAATACAAGCGGAGGAGGTGGTACAGACGAGTTCCGATAACCGCCCTGTAGAACCTGAATCCGAAGAAGCCCTAGATAAGTTGAAGTTTGAAGTGGCCGAGGATCTGGGGCTTGATGACGATATCAAAAAACGCGGTTGGGCCAACATGACCACGCGTGAAGTCGGAAAAATTGGCGGGAACATGGTACGACGTCTCGTCCAAAAAGCTGAGAAGGATTTATCACATCATGAACCGTAGTCGGCCAAAACTAAACCAGCCGCTCTATCCCTATGGATAGAGCGTTTTCTATATCTGCATTGATACCTGTTTTCTTTGGCTAAATATGTCATTGAAACCGTCAGAAGCGCGTAAAGTGAACTAGCACATGAGAGGAGACAAAATCGATGAGTGTATCAGTAATTTTACGCGGGTTTATGGCTGGAGCTTTGGCAGCGGCTTTGATCGCGTTTATTTTAGCGTTAATTGATTTTAATACGGTGTTAAGCAGCAGTATTGTTTCTGTGGCCCTGTGGGCAGGAACGTTACTGGTTTCTGCCATTAGCGGATGGGTTGCGGGGAGAGGAGCAGACCAAGCGGGATGGGTTCATGGTATGTTAGCAGCCCTGACGGTATTTCTCGTGGGGAAAGTCATCGCCGAAAACTTGCATATGGGTGCTGGCAATCATCTGTGGATCGGACTGGCTGTTTCGATTATCGTCGGGATGATCGGTGGGATGTGGGGTGCCAACACGCAATACTGAGCAGCTCAACAAATGAATAAAATTCGCCAAATGGTGCATTCTGGAAGTTAAGGAGGAATGGACCAGATGGCAGGAGTTGCGTCAAATCTTATTGCAAGTGCGCTATCGTTGTCGTTGCTGTCACCGGGTCTCAAAACAACGCAAATAAATAATCATCATCCGGTGGCTGTGGCGTCTTTACAAGCGGATCTCGATGTCTTAGGGTTCAATGCGGGTCCACTTGATGGCCAGATGTCTACGAGGACGTATCAAGCGATGGCAGAGTTCGTGACACAGTTTGGGCAAAGTCCGTCTCAATCATTGGGGCAGCAAGTTTCGCAGATTGTCAAATCTTTGCCCAATTTGGGAACTGAGTTGTCTGGAACCAGCATTTTGGCTATGCAGTCGTGGTTAACCCGGTGGCATCTTTACCACGGCCCCTTAAACGGGCAGTCTTCTTCTGCATTCATGCAAGCCATTCGGCGATTCGAACGAAATACGGGAATCCCGGTGACAAGCCAATTGGATGGCACAACCCTTGCAACCCTTGCGCATTTGGCAGTGATAACACAAGCAGCTCATCATCATTGGACGTATGTGGCTGAAAAGGGCGACCAAATGCGCCAGTTGGCCTGGGCAGCTGGCCTTCCATTATCGCAATTTGAATCGCTAAATACTCTTCATGGGAACTTACTTTGGGTTGGTCAAGTGGTAAATTTTTCGGCGACGACGCCGTCTAAGACGCATCCCAGCATCCAAAGCGTTCATCAACACCCTACAACAACGGCGCCTGATCACGGAACGACCTCACCTAGCCCGCACAATTCTTCTTCATCTGTCCCCTCGACCCCGTCCCAAAACGTCTCGACCCCAGCCCCGTCTTCCGCCATCTTTAGCAATATTCAGCCCATTGCGGCCTTTGTGGTCTATAATCCCTCGCGCAAGGTGTTAACGGCATTACTGCAAGCTCAAAAAAGTTTTCCGCATGATTTAATTGACGTGGCCGTTACCGGATTGTGGGCTGTGAATCATCCTCAGTGCATGAAATTATTAGCGCAAAGTGGTAATGAAATTATCACCAGTGGATATACCGGTATCTCTTTAAATCAATTACCCGCCTGGGGTGTACGCCAAGAAATCACGTGGGCCAAACGCGCAATCCAAACGACAACAGGCATCGCTCCGGTGTTTGTGAGCCAGCCAAGCACCTTTGATCAATCGATCACAAGCCTCATCGATGGGCTGAATATGATCGCTATGTCACCGAACGTGATGATATCGTCCTCCTCGTGGTCTACCAACCTAGTGACATCGATGTTGCTTTCTCATGAAGATCAAATTGTGGGAACTACGGATTATCCCCAAAGTGTTGAGCAGTGGGACAGCTTTTTTAAAGCTCTCCAATCGCACCAGTTTGTTTTTTTGACTTTAGGTCAGATTTGGGCGAATGGAGCATAAAATTTTCAGGATGACGACATATTACTCCCAGATGGGTTGTCCATCTGGGAGTCATGAATGACCGGATTAATCAGTTGCTGTCTTCTAAGGCTTTTTCGGCTTCACGGATCATGACTTTAACCATGTTGCCGCCGATTTTTCCGCCAATTCGTCCTAATTGGCGAGTCGGCATGTCTGCCCATCCTTTTACGGCGATTTCATGACTGAGCCCCAGATCACTCGCGATTTCATATTTGAATTGATCGCGGACACTTTCCGGTAACAATGATGGACCGCGCTTGCGTCGGGCCATAATAACCGCCTCCTCACAGGATATTAGTTTTTTGGCTTGCAAATCTAGTGTGGCGTAAAAAGCTCCGAGGCATGTTAGGAGGTTCATGACACTCTAAGACAGATTTGGCGAGGATATAAACTGTCATGGTCTTCTGATGCGAGATGACAAAGGAAACTGCTATAATATCAAGACAACAGATCCTTGTGAGTGGGGGCGGTACAAATGAAGGTGTCAGCGGATCACGAAAAATTAGTTATGCTTGGGCAACGCCGGTTTAATGGGTTTACCCCGTATCAAGTCGTAACATTTCTCAATCAAATTTTAAAAGAGCGTGGTGTGATTTTCGGTTTACGTCAGTTGGGCGACGACAACGAATTAACTATTTATGACATTTCAGATAATGCCAAAGAACCCTAAAATTGGTGTCGCAGCCGTTATCAAAAATGCGCAAGGTGAGCTTTTGGCCATTCGTCGCGGCCATGAGCCCGAACGCGGACGATGGGCATTGCCAGGTGGACATTTAGAATGGGGTGAGACGCTCGTCGAAGCTGTTCAGCGTGAAGTGCGCGAAGAAGTGGGCATAGACGTTTATCCCGAACGTCTTCTTTATGTCGCCGAAATAAGGTTGCCTGACGCTCACTTTGTTGTTCTAGATTTTGCAGCCCGAATTATGGGTTCGGATCAGGTGAGATCGCAATCGGATGCCCTAGAAGCCCAGTGGATCAATCTAGCCGACTTGGACCAGGTTCTGTGGGCACAAGGGATGAAATCTTTTTTTCAGGATGATACGGTGCGAGCTTATTTATGCATATGATGAAGAAAGTGATCGGCGTTGGATTTCCATTATTACTACTTCCGTGGCTTAGCGCATGTGGATCGGACGCCTATTTAGTTCCCCCACAAGCACGAAACGCGCCTAAAGAAATTCTCATGGACCAACAAGCCGTGGAACAGCGCATGCAAAGTATCCAATTTAATTTGACGCGGGCTATCACCACTGAAGAAAGTGCGGTCGTTCAAGATCCAACGTATGCTGAAGGCTACAGTCGGTTAGCGCAATTATTTTGGCAGGACCATGAACCGCAAGCGGCCTTAATAGAAGCACAAAAGGCCTGTCAGCTCCAACCCAGTAACGTAACGTATTGGAATAATTTGGGGCAGCTAGCCCTAAGTACACATCATCTGAGGACGGCATCGACGGCATTTCATGAGGCGTTATCGCATGATCCCACGAACTGGACCGCGTATGTGGGACTGGGGCAAGCGGCGATAGCACAGCACCAGCCCAATCTAGCCCAAGTCGATGCCACAAAAGCCTTAGAATTTGGCGGACCACAAGGTCCCGTATTTGATCTTGATGGACAAGTTAATCAACTTAAGGGTAACTGGAATAATGCGGCAACATTTTACCGCGATGCTATTGCTGCCAATCCCAATTGGTGGCAAGGTTATTATGACTTGGCGGTGGTTGAAGTTCATTGGGGTGAAGTGTCGTTAGCCGAACAGAATTTGCGGCAGGCATTGTCGGATAATCCGGGAAGCTCTTCAGCATGGCTGTTGTTGCAGTCTTTGCCTCAAACCAACAAATCGTAGAATGCACAATGCCGGCTCACGGGGGGAGGATGCGATGCAATCCGAACGAGTTATTCTTGTAGGGACCTCCGAAAAGGGAGAAGCGGCGAGAATCCGGGGATTACAAGAGTTAGACGAATTAGCGCTACTTGTCGCTCAGGCGGGTGGCGATGTCACCTATAAATATTTACAGTCCCGTGACAATCCCGATGATGGGTTGGGACCTGGAGCTCTTCACGAAATTGCGGCTAAAGTGGAAGAACTCCAAAGTCCTGTGGTGGTGTCCAACGATGATCTGGCGCCTTCCCGGTTACACCAATGGGCACGCATTTTGGGGCCTGATGTGCGGATTATCGACCGCACCCAGGTCATATTGGATATTTTTGCCCAGCGCGCGCAGTCTCGGGAAGGACGTATTCAGGTTGAATTGGCGCAACTAAAATATTTACTTCCCAGGCTCCGGCAAAGCGGGAGGACACCTTCCCGAGCCGGCGCAGGGATAGGCACACGTGGTCCGGGAGAAACGCATCTGGAAATGGACCGAAGGAAGATCCGAACACGGATCAAAAATTTGGAAGAGTCGATTGCTATTTTGCAGCGGGAGCGCACAGCTCGCAGGCGAAGACGCCAATATCACCGCGTGCCTTTAATTACCATGGTGGGATATACCAATGTGGGCAAGTCTACTTTATTTGAGCGAATGACGCGCCGTGCTCAACTAGCCCAAGATGCGTTGTTCGTGACTTTAGATCCCAGTGTTCATCGGATTTTGATTCCGGGAACTGGTCCTGCTCTTTTAACCGATACCGTCGGATTTGTTCAACGTCTACCCCATACATTAGTGGCCGCATTTCGCGCGACGCTTGATGAAGTGGTGGAAGCCGACGTGCTCTTAGAGGTTCTTGATGCATCGGTGCCGACATTAGATCAGCAGCAAGATGCCATCGAACAAGTTTTGGAGGAGATTGGGGCCCAGCACATTAAGCGCATTAAAGTATACAATCAGTGGGATAAGTTGCCACCTGATACCTCAAAGCCCCAAGATGGGGTTGCGATTTCCGCCCGGTATGACACTAACTTTAGTGATTTATATACGGCGATAGGGCGGGCTCTGACCGATTTTTACGTAGAGCGTTGGATTTTTGTGCGGTGGGACGATGTTCTAAAATGGCAGAGAATTTATCAAGATGTGCAAATTGTGCAGCGCCAAGACACCGAAGACGGGGCACGCCTATTGGTCCGGGCGCCTTCCCATTTGCTTCCGCTGCTAAGTGGGGCGATGGAAGAAAGCCCTTAATGTTGAGGACAGCCAAGCCATGTAGACCATGTCGCCTTCAACAAGGGGGAAGGTTGGGAAGGTTGAGGTTGGTGAGGTGTTTGAGTTCTTTTGTTCCCGCAAGCTCATACTATCCGTGCTATAATAAAAAAATTGGTTGAGACGTGTGATGACAACAGGATACCAATGAGGTTGTCAGCGCGTGATATGATGTTGATCCGGATTATAGGCGAAAGGAGGCAGTCTGGTACGTATTTAGGCATCCTAAACGCGAGAGACGGTACGAGTTAGGTGTCCATGAATACGGATGGTTCATACCAGGACAAATCACATGAATTCCCAAACGTTTTATATTAAAACCTACGGCTGCCAAATGAATGAGCGCGACTCCGAAATCATGGCAGGGCAACTTCGGCAAATGGGTTATCAACCTGTCAACGATGAAAAATCGGCCGAACTCATCATCGTTAATACGTGCGCTGTACGGGGAAGTGCTGAGGAACATGCGCTAGGATATATTGGTCAACTTAAACAGCTCAAAGATCAAAATCCTTCCATGCGGCTTGCTGTAGCGGGATGCATGTCGCAAGAACCCGGGACCATCGCCTGGTTGAAAAAGCATGCAGCGCATGTCGATTTGGTTTTTGGCACGCACAATTTGCACGAACTACCGAAATTGCTGGATGAAGTGGAACAAAGCGATGAAATGGTGATAGATGTTTGGAAGAGCGCTGGCGAAGTTGTGGAACATTTACCATCCCAGCGAGCAGATGGTGTTCAGGCGTTTGTCAATATTATTTATGGGTGTGACAAGTTTTGCACCTATTGTATCGTTCCGTTTACACGGGGAAAAGAACGATCCCGTGAGATACCTGCTATTGTCAATGAAGTGAAGGCGTTAGCCCAGGAGGGATACCAAGACATCACGGTCTTGGGGCAAAATGTGAACTCCTATGGGCATGATTTGAACCCAGCGGTTGATTTAGCAGATTTGCTGGTGGAACTAGAAAAGATTGATGGCGTACGGTGGTTACGATACACCACGTCACATCCTCGAGACTTTAGCCAAAAACTAATCGACACGATTGCACAAAGCCAAAAAATTACGCATCATGTTCATCTTCCCGTACAATCGGGATCCAATCCGATTTTAAAGCGCATGAACCGTAAATATACGCGCGAGCAATATTTGGACTTAATTGAGCGCGTCAAAAGGGCCATTCCCGATGCTGTCTTGACGACCGATATTATCGTCGGATTTCCTGGTGAGACAGAGGAAGATTTCGAAGCAACGATGGATTTAGTCCGGCAGGTACGATATGATGCCGCGTTTACGTTCCTGTATTCTCCGCGAGAGGGAACACCTGCTGCCCGGTGGGAAGGGCGGGATCCTGTGCCGAATCCTGTGAAGAAAGAACGGTTAAATCGTTTGATGTCGCTCCAATATCAAATCAGTCTGGAAGCGAACCAACAGCTCATTGGACGCACGGAACTGGTATTGATTGAAGGATTGAGCAAAAAGAATCCCAATGTCTGGGCCGGCCGGACTCACACGAACAAAGTGGTGTTGATTGATCGCGATCCTGCTGTCGATCTGATTGATCGCTTTGTACCCGTAAGGATTACTCAGGCCAAGACATTTTATCTAACCGGCGAAGTGGTTGGGGCTCCTGTCTCGGATCCTTCCCCAAGACGCCGTGTCGAATTGCCGCTGGTCTAAATCCTATGCGTCGCCGTTATCTTTGGGTCGGCATTGGGCTCGCGGCGTCAGTCGCTATGATAATCGGAATAAGTTTCTTTCGCCAGGCGTACTTGCAGGTACGTCAGGCTTTTTTTGCTTTGCAGCTGCTAACTGAAGTGCAAACCGATCTCCTGGCCCATCATAATGCGCAAGCAATCCGTCTTTTTGCAAATGCTGAAAGCTTATTGCGATTACCGTTGCATCCTTTAACCTTTGCACAGTTACAAACCACTCTGACCATGGCTTATGAAAGACTCAGCCCGTTAACTTTAAGCCTTAACCCGGGCATGATTGTAGTTTGGATCGGTCTCACAGGATTAGTGATTTTTGTCTTTTGGATAGAAGAACGCCGCATCGATCGTTTGCAAGAGGACAAAAGACATTTATACTCCCAGTGGATGGCCATAACGACGGCATGGACGGGTCATCGATTTCTTACCCATCCAGAAGAACTTTTCGCCCGTATTTTGGAACAGGTTAAGAAAGAAATGGGCTTAGATGGCGTAGAAATTTGGCAATGGCGTAGTGATCCGCAAAATGCCCTGACGGTCTTTGTCGCAACAGGGTCCAGTATCTTGAGCGATGCGTTGCCCATACCTCAAGCGTTTCTTGAACCGTCGCTTGGATTATTGGGCACTGTAATCCAAGACCAAAACCCAGCATATTCCGGCGAAGCGTCAGAATTAAAGGCAATTTTTCCCGGGCTAAGAGTTCCCAATATGGCCATATTGCCGTTATATCTGCAAGAAAACATTTGGGGATTTTTCGTCCTTTGGGGTCCTGAACACGCCTGGTATTTTCGACATCAAGATGTATTAAAGATTATTGCCCTGCAAATCAGTACAATTTTGACCAATAACGTATTGGAAGAACAGGCGAGACGGGCGGAAGTTTACCAACAAATGGCGAGAGGCCGTTCCGAATTACTCGCCAATGTATCGCATGAATTGCGTACACCCTTGGGATTGATTAGAGGGTACGCGGAAACCTTGCTGAATTTATTCGAGAGATTGCAGCCAGAAGAGCGACAAGAATTTTTGTTAACGATCCTCGAGGAAAGCCAACAATTGGAACAGTTAATCGATAATTTACTAAATATGTCCCAAATTGAAGAGCAAGGGATAGCTCTAAATCGCCGTAGTTTTGCTTTGAAACCGTGGATCGTTGGGCTTTTACGCCGCATCATGCCGCAAGATCGTCAACGCATTCATATTTCGGTGCAAGATACGATAGTTTTTGGTGACCCAGAGCGGTTATTTGAGGCATTAATCAATATCGTGGAAAACAGCTTGAAATATTCATCCGGAAACATCTTTATTATGAGTGGAATATCTAACGGATGGTGGACGGTGCGCGTGCGTGATGAAGGGCCTGGCGTTGCCGCCTCGGATTTGGAACGGATTTTCCAACGGTTTTATCGGGGGTCCGGGGCCGCTCAATCCGATAAACGGGGCTCAGGACTAGGGCTCAGCATTGTCAAACGGATTGTCGAGGCACATCATGGGCGTATTTGGGCGGAAAATGTTCGCCCTCAAGGGTTTTTAGTGGGAATTGAATTGCCACTGCAAGACGGTGGGAAAGGAGGGCCAGATCGTGGCTACCCGTCCTGATATCATGTATCGTATTTTGGTGGTTGAAGACGAACCCAAATATCTTCGCTTGATGAGCACTCATTTGCGGTTATCGGGCTACCGCGTTTTTCAATCGCACAATGGGTGGGATGCTTTGCATAAAGTGTTTACGGAAGAGCCGCATTTAGTGGTGTTAGATTTGCGGTTGCCAGAAATGGATGGATTTGAGGTCTGCAAACGCATTCGGAAAATGGGGAATGTCCCCATCCTGGTGCTGACGGCACTTAATACAGATGAAGACATGATTCGTGCACTGGATTTGGGAGCCGATGACTATGTCACCAAACCATTTTCGCCCGACGCCGTATTAGCGAGGATCCGGGCTTTATTGCGGCGTAGCTACGAATCGGTCATGGATACACCCCTACCGGAGTGTGGAAGACTCCGTTTAGATGAGGAATATCACAATTTATCGGTTGACGGCCGGACCATTCATTTGACCCCCACAGAGTGGAAACTTTTGAAGGAATTTATGATGCATTGTGGTAAAGTGTTAACTCATGACCATCTCCTTGGGGCTGTCTGGGGACCGGAGTATCAAGGAGACCACGAATATTTGCGCGTTTATGTGCGTAAATTGCGGTCTTACATCGAACCCAATCCGCGGCTTCCTGTGTACCTAGTGACTCAAGCAGGAATTGGCTATGTATTATATCCTTCCCCTCATGGCCAAATTAAGGAATAAAGAGGGCATTATCGTGGTCTAGGATGTTGGCGGAATGCTATAATCCCCTGTAGATAACTTACCGGACAAGGGACAGGTCAGAGGACCCAGTTACTATGGGGATTCACGATGCTTTAAACGCGCAGACAGAGATGAAGACTCCAATATCAGGAATATCTACAAGGCCCAGTCACGATCTTATGCTTTAGCGAGGATAGCTGGGCAACCCTTATGCAGAAAGGGCGGTAGAGGACGATGGCCTCTACATATAAACGCAGAACACCAGAAGAAATATTGGAAGATATCCGCCGGATGTCACGGGGCAAGCACCGCGTCTATCTCGGTGCTGCTCCCGGAGTTGGTAAAACCTATACCATGCTGAGTGACGCGCACATTGCCAAAGAACAAGGCATTGATGTGGTTATTGGTGTTATTGATACGCACGGTCGAGAGGAAACCGCCGAGTTGACACGCGGACTGGAAGCGGTTCCGCTGGCTACTTGCACCTACAAGGGGCTTGAGGTGGGGGAACTGGACGTGGGAGCGGTAATGGCGCGAGGACCTGACGTGGTATTGGTGGATGAATTGGCTCACACCAATGCGGACAACTGCAAAAATCGAAAGCGTTATCAAGACGTTGAAGACTTGCTGGCTGCCGGAATTAATGTGTGGTCGACATTAAATATCCAACATCTTGAATCTCTTAATGACACGGTGCGGCAGATCACAGGTGTCAGGGTTCGCGAAACCGTGCCCGATTCCATCGTACGCGAAGCTAACGAGATAAGGCTTGTAGACCTGACCCCAGAAGCGTTGATAGAACGCTTGAAACGGGGAAAAGTCTACCAAGGTCGGCGAATTGACCAAGCCTTACAAAATTTTTTCCGAACTGGCAATATCACGGCATTACGGGAACTCGCTTTACGAGTGGTGGCCGATGATACTGATGATCGCCTTGAGACTTATATGAACCGGCACGCGATTGAAGGACCATGGCCCACCCATGACCGGATTATGGTGGCTGTGACGCCTTCCCCCAATGGGGCTCGGCTGTTACGGCGTGGATACCGAATTGCTCAACGGTTAAAGGCAGAGTTTTATGTGGTGATTGTTCGTCCTGCAGACGGCCGGGCCTTTTCGGCGTCTGATGAACAAACCTTACAAGCCCATATTAATTTGGCCAAACAGCTTGGCGCACAAGTGGTGGAGTTGCGTGACAACAATGTTCCTAGAGCTCTCGTGAACTTCGCTAGGGAACATCATGTGACGGAAATCGTTATGGGAGAATCATTGAGAACCAGGTGGCAAGAAGTCTTTAAGGGATCTGTCATCAACGAAGTTTTGCGTCAAACCAGTAATATTGACATTTTAGTGGTTGGGCACGAACGGGATCGCGACTAAGAGGAGAGAGCCTCTATAGCCTGTTATGGACCATCCCGCCTGAGGCGGGATGGGATTTACGTTTTATTTCGATGTTGGGGTGAGGCTTGTTTCTTGCTTGTGGCCGTTGTTCCACTTTTTGTGGGAGCAGGCTGTTTTAAGGCTTTGGCGACCCGGTTCCACCATTTGGCGTCTTCGTATCCAATTCTCCAGAACGCAACCCCTCCCAAATGATCTTGTTCGGCCAATTTAATCCGGTCTACGGCGGCTCTGTCATTGACAAACCAAATCGTATACGACACGCCCTTGGAGGTGTAATGGTCATAGGCTTCCTTATAGGTTGGATTCCAAGTATAGGCGCCGTATTTGTGTTGATACATCACTTTCAACGGAATTGTTGTGGCCTTAGTAGATCCAGCTTTCCATAAGTACCCGTAATTAGCAATCCCTAGATACAGTTTGGAGGGTTGGACGCCCGCCTTTAGAGCCAGATTAATGCTTTGTTTGACCCAGTTAAAGGGACTCACGGGTCCAGGCGGTGTGCCGTTACCATGTAAGTCATAGGCCATAAGCACCATGCTGTTAACATCTTTGTCTAACGCTCCCAAATCGTAGGCCCCAGATTGCCCAGTACCGGCAGTTAAGGGAATGACTGACATGGATATGACCTTGTTCTTGGGCATTTTTGTATGCAACTCGTTCATAAAATCCACGAGAAGCGTGCGATCGGTTGGCTTCAATTTTTGAAAATCGATTTGAACGCCGGCGTAATTCTTGGACGTGACTAAATGGACAATTTGGTCAATCGCTTTCGTGCGCAAACTTTGGGAAGTGAGCATACCATCTGTGCCCATGTAATTGTTAAACAGTGGCATGAGCGGCAAATGCGCCTGCTTTGCTAAGGTGGCAGCATTGCCTTCTGGTTTCGCTATCACCGTTCCTGTGGCGGTGACTTCATACCAAAACGGTGAAAGGTAGGTTACCAGTCCCGGATGGGCCTTGACAAATGTGAAAGGATCGGGATGGACATGGGTCATGGTTTGGTCATAAAAGGCAATGACCTTGAGTTTCCCTGTTGACGATTTGCTGTTAGTCGTATTTGTTGTCTTCTTCACCGTTTGCGTTGCCTTATTCGCGGCTTTTCGAGTCGATTGCGTGGTGTGCTTTGCCGGAGCCGGTTTTTGCGGTTCAGCATATAAACTGCATCCTCCGATGAACACGGTGGCGAAACTTAATGCCGTAAGCAATTTTAAATTGTGGGCTTTCAACGTTTTAAACCTCCTCGTACAAATGAACTGTGTCTGCACCCAACACGGATGGTTCACGGATGCTCTAAGTGATCACCTGACCGAACAATTGCAGTCATATTATGACGAGAAAGGGATTAAGCCATACTGGAAGTGTGAGGATATTGACCGGGGAGGCAAAAGGTTTTGACGTGGCTAAAAGGCATGCTTGTCGGCGGGGGCGCCGTGCTTGTCCTCGAAATGCTGTGGTTAAGTCTCGTGGGCATATCAATCGTCGTGCCCTCAAGCACGGTTTCCGCCGTCGTCGCGGAGACTATGAGTCAGTTTAAACGTCAAGACTTAACTGCGAATCTTGAAGAGCAGATTACGCCGTTACTCAATCGAAGTATGATTCGGTTGGTACATACGGTGAACATCCAGGTCGACGGCATCCCCTTAGGAATTAATCCTAACAACGAAGAACGATTGCAGCAGCAACTGATGCATGATATGAACACATCCATGATGAATTATCTTCAGCGTCAAATGGATTCCGGGCAATTGACCCAAAATATCACACGGTTCGTCTTAACACACCCGCAAAAACTTGATGTCACCGCTTCGTTGGGTCCTGTCAGTATTCCTGTACAGGTGACAATTCCTTAACGGGCATAGGCTTGCTGGGATCGGGTGATTGTGATATAATTCGCTAGGATTTTTTACCACACACGCAGTTCGTTTCCCTGGTGCTTAAGGTTCGAGTGATAGCGACTGCGGAGGACAAACCAGGAGGTATTCAAAAATGGCTGTAATTTCCATGAAGCAACTGCTTGAAGCGGGCGTGCATTTTGGCCACCAAACCCGGCGTTGGAACCCTAAAATGAAACCCTACATTTTTACAGAACGAAACGGTATTTATATCATCGACTTGCAAAAGACTGTACGGAAAGTTGATGATGCATACAATTTTGTTCGTCAAATTGGCGCTAGCGGTGGACGGATGCTGTTCATTGGGACGAAAAAACAAGCGCAAGAAGCCGTAGCAGAAGAAGCTCAACGTTCCGGTGATTTTTATGTGAATCAGCGTTGGTTAGGCGGTATGCTCACGAATTTTGATACGATTAAAAAGCGCGTCAAGCGTCTCGCTGAGCTGAAAGAGCAAGAGGCTAGCGGACAATGGGAACGCCTACCGAAAAAAGAAGTTAGCATTCTGATGCGGCAAAAAGAAAAGTTAGAAAAGTATTTGGGTGGCATTGAAGGAATGACCCAACTTCCCGCTGCGGTATTTGTGGTCGATCCCCGCAAAGAGCACATTGCTGTCACTGAAGCCAGAAAACTTGGGATCCCTATTGTGGGTATTGTGGACACCAATTGTGACCCTGATGAAATTGACTACATTATTCCCGGCAATGACGATGCGATTCGAGCTGTAAGGCTGTTAACGAGCAAGATTGCTGATGCTTTAATCGAAGGGCGACAAGGTGGCGTAACCGAAGAACAGCAAGAAGAGGTTGTTGAGGCCCAATAACTCGGTACAATTCCACTGTTATACGAGGGCGACCGTGAGGTCGCTCTCATTACGAGGAGGATTTTTTGTGATATCCGCTAATGACGTGAAGAAGCTTCGTGAAATGACGGGTGCTGGCATGATGGAATGCAAAAAGGCACTCGAGCAAGCAAATGGGGATTTTGAACGGGCGATAGACATTTTGCGTGAACGGGGATTAGCCCAAGCCGCCAAGAAGGCCGGTCGGGAAGCCAATGAAGGCTTAATCGAAAGCTATATTCATTTGCAAGGCCGGATTGGCGTCTTGCTAGAGATCAATTGTGAAACGGACTTTGTTGCTAACACGGCGGATTTCCATACATTGGCCCATGATATTGCCATGCATATTGCGGCAGCCAATCCACGTTATGTGAGCCGGGAACAAGTACCTGCGGAAGAAATTGAGCATGAACGGCAAGTGCTCAGTGCTCAAGCTCAAAATGAGGGGAAACCACCTGCTATTGTGGAAAAAATGGTAGCGGGACGCATCGAGAAATACTATAAGGAAGTATGCCTGCTGGACCAACCGTTTATTAAAAATCCGGACATCACGGTCGATCAATTATTAAAGGAGCATATCGCCCGCCTTGGCGAGCAGATTGTTGTGAGACGTTTTGCCCGGTTTGAACGGGGAGAAGAATTGCCTGTCACACTGGCTTAACCAAAACGAAGGGCACATTGTGCCCTTCAAGTACGCTCAAGGGAGGAGCAATAATGTCCGAACAGCCAAAATATCGCCGCATCGTCCTCAAACTGTCCGGGGAAGCACTTGCAGGATCTGCCGGATACGGGATTGACCCCACGGTCGTGGATAGTATTGCCCGCCAAATCAAGGACGTGTTAAGTTTAGGTGTACAGACCGCGGTTGTTGTCGGTGGCGGCAATATCTGGCGGGGACAATCGGGTTCTTCAAAGGGTATGGACCGGGCCACAGCAGATTATATGGGAATGTTGGCAACGGTTATCAATGCCCTGGCCTTGATGGATGCTTTAGAAAAACACGGCGTTCCTGTGCGAGTGCAAACAGCCATTGAGATGAAAGAGGTCGCGGAACCCTACATTCGCCGTCGCGCCATTAACCATTTAGAAAAAAATCGGGTTGTGATTTTTGCTGCGGGTAATGGGAATCCGTATTTCTCTACCGATACAACAGCAGCATTACGGGCTGCAGAAATTGAAGCCGATGTCATGTTAAAAGCCACGAAAGAAGCGGGAGTTTATGATGCCGATCCGCGTACCAATCCCGAAGCGAAAAAATTGGACGAAATCGGCTATCTTGATGTGCTAAAAGAAAACCTCCGGGTGATGGATGCCACGGCGACATCGCTGTGCATGGACAATAATATCCCCATCGTCGTTTTCAACATGAATCAATATGGCAACATCCGGAAGGTCGTGTTAGGTGAACCGATTGGTACGTTTGTAAGGAGCGATCATCATGCTTAAGGATATTTTAAGTGACGCCGAGAATAAAATGAAAAAGGCTGTCGAGGTTTTTGAGCGAGATTTGAATTCCATGCGAGCCGGGCGGGCACATCCGGGTCTTTTAGAAAAGGTTCCGGTTGATTATTATGGAGCCATTACGCCATTACAACATCTCGCAGGAATTTCTGTTCCCGAATCCCGCACCCTGATTGTGCAGCCGTTTGACCGGAATGCCATTCCGGCGATTGAAAAAGCCATTATGAAAGCCGATTTAGGGGTATCGGTCCGTGTTGATGGATCTGTACTCCGGGTCAGTGTTCCGATGTTAACAGAGGAGCGTCGAAAAGATTTAGTGAAGCAACTGCGTAAGCGGCTCGAGGAAGAAAAAGTGGCCATTCGCAATATTCGTCGGGAAGCTTTGGACGCCCTGAAGACTGAACAAAAAGAGCACATTATTACTGAGGATGATGAACGGCGGGGGCAAAATGATGTGCAGAAACTTACCGACCGGTACATTAAAGAGCTGGAAGGCGTTGCAGAAGGACGCGAACGGGAAATTTTGACGCCCTGAGTTCTCACCATACCATGTCGCGCTTTTGGGAGGCCTGATGGACACAGATGCTCGACAACACCTTATGTTGGATTCACAAAATCCAGCTCAGTACGGCAAGTTGCCCCGTCACATTGCCATTATCATGGACGGAAATGGCCGTTGGGCTCAACAGCGAGGTCTAAATCGTGCCGAGGGACATCGTGCCGGTGTGAAGGCGTTGAAGCCCATTGTCAAAGAGTGTGCTGCAATGGGCATCGAAGTCTTGACAGTCTATGCTTTTTCTACGGAGAATTGGTCAAGGCCTCAAGTCGAAGTGGAGGCTTTATGGGATTTATTAGTGGAATATTTGCGGTCTGAAACGGCCGAGCTGAAGGCTGAAGGGGTTCGTATCCAGACGATTGGAAATGTTGGGGCCTTGCCAATACGAGCTCAGAAAGCCATTGATGCAGCGATGCGTGAAACCGCCAGTGAAACGCGAATGGTATTGAATTTAGCATTAAACTATGGTGGCCGGGATGAATTGGTGCGCGCGGTCAATCGTTGGCTTGATGAGCATCGTCCCTTATCTCCGGATAGCTATATGACAGCCAATGCGATAGCCGCTCACTTAGATACGGCGGGTTTACCTGATCCAGACCTATTGATTCGTTCGAGCGGAGAACTTCGCATTTCCAACTTTCTTTTATGGCAACTTGCTTATGCGGAGATCTACGTTACTGAGACCTTGTGGCCAGATTTCAACCCGATGGAGCTCCATAAGGCGATTCGTGCCTACCAAAAACGCGACCGGCGTTTTGGCGGCCTTCGGGAATAAGGAGTAACGGGTGTGCTGGGACTTCGAATACTAACCGCGACATTTGGAATTCCCGTCATCATTCTCTTGGTGTATCTGGGAGGGTGGTTTTTGGTGGCGGGTGTCGCCATTTTAGCGGCGATTGGTGTTGTAGAAATTCACCGGATGTTTCATTCCCGCGGCATTGTATTTTATCCCTGGCTGGCTATTTTATGGATTTGGTCTCTGCTCACGGCAGTGGGATTAGGTAAACCTTTGATGTCGGTATTGGTTTTAGGGGTGGCTATTGTTGCCATTGTGGCCTTATTAAGTTCGCCACAAGAAAGTCTGCAAGGTGCTGTTACCACGACGTGGGTAGCCCTGTATGTGGGGCTGTTTTTTGCGTTCCTTCCCCTTATTCGCGAAATGGTTCATGGACAATTTTTAGCCTATACCTTTTTTGCTGTGATTTGGACGACGGACACGATGGCCTTCTTTGTAGGCCGCCGATTTGGCAAACATAAATTAATGCCCCGTGTCAGTCCAGGAAAGACGTGGGAAGGAACAGTCGGAGGCACCATAGGCGGTACAGTGGTGGCCATTGGCGCCTTTTATTTAATGCATGCCCACATGGTGGACGGATTGATTTTTGGTCTGGTGATCAGTGTCATGGGACAAATCGGCGATTTGTTGGAATCTGCCATCAAAAGGTACAGTGGGGTAAAAGATTCGGGAGGGTTGCTACCGGGGCATGGAGGGGTACTTGACCGTTTTGATTCATCTTTGCTGACCTTACCCATTGCCTATTATTTGTTGCGAGGCTTGGGCATACATTAGCTGCATGGAGGCAGGCTAATGCGCAACTATATCAAACGAGTGATTATCTGGATCGTCATGTGTGGCATAGTGTATGCGTTTTGGCGATGGTATAGTGGCCTTCTTATGCCATTTGTCCTCGCAGTGTTGTTGGCAGTGTGGTTAGATCCCATTGTGGGTAAACTGGAGCATTGGGGCCTTTCGCGAAGTTTGGCGGCACTTTTGGCCGTTATCTCTTCGATTTTGGGCTTGTTTGTGATCCTTACTGTGCTAGCGACCGTATTGGTGACTGAATTGAAGCAACTTCTGAGAACGTTACCTGCGGTTGTCACCACAATAGAGCAGAGTTTATATGGTCTCGTCGACAAATTGGGGCAGGTCCAACAGCCCTTTGGTCCAGGTCCTGAGGGTTGGCAAATGCAGATGCAAACCGTATCGCGTTTAGTAGAATCGATTCTTCGCATGGTAGCAAATTTTCTCGTCCATTTGCCGGATACCATGTTAATGTTAATGGTAGCCGTAATGGCAGCCTTTTTTATTATGCGCGATAAGGAGCGGGTGGCCCGGCATGTTGTGGCATGGTTTCCACCGCCTTGGCGTCCTTATGTGGCATCTATGCGCACGGATATCACATCGGGGACTTTAGGGTTTCTCAAGGCACAACTCATGTTGGTGAGTTTGACGGCTTTAGGCACAATGACGGGTTTGTTGTTACTGGGGCTGCATTATGCCGTGCTGATTGGCATAGTGGCTGGCGTTCTCGATTTTATTCCTTATATGGGACCAACAACGATTTTGATTCCTTGGGCCCTGGTTCAACTGGTTACGGGCCATCCGGTCACTGTGGCAAAGATCGTTATCGTGATGTTAGCGGTGGCATTGGTTAGGCAAATTGCTGAGCCTCGGCTCGTGGGCCAGAATATGGGCCTTCATCCGCTTGTAGCCATACTCGCGTTGTACTTGGGGGTTCAATTCTTCGGGGCGTCGGGCTTTTTAGTCGGACCGATCTCGGCAGTCATCATCAAGGTGATGGCGCAAGTCTTTGATCCTCCCGCTCTTGATAGCAAAAGCTAACAAGAAGGAGAAAAATGCCAGAGAAGATGAGGCGATTATGACACAAATCATTGTTTTGGGGGCAACCGGTTCTGTCGGAGAAACAGCTTTTCGGGTTCTCCAGCACGATGCCGACCGCATTCGCGTCGATGGCCTAGTGGCGCACAGCAATTTTGAGCGCTTGTGGGAAATGGGTACAACCCTTCATGCAAACTGGGTGGGTCTAACAGATACAGAGGCCGCCATGAAACTCCGGGCCCAACATGGATCCCGAGGGCCGCGTATCATAGCAGGATTCGATGCAATTTTGGAAGAAATCGCATCCTCCCCAGCAGAAAAAGTGATTGGGGCCATGACAGGATTTGCCGGACTTTTGCCGACGTTAACAGCCATTCGCTACGGCAAGGACATTTTATTGGCCAACAAAGAAACGATGGTGGCTGCCGGGGATTTGGTCCGGCAAGCGGCGAAGACGAGCGGTAGTCACATTATTCCGGTCGATAGTGAACACTCTGCGATTTTTCAATGTCTCGCTCTGGATCAGCCCTTACGTCGTATCGTACTCACATGCTCAGGCGGTCCTTTTCGGGGACGAACCCGAAAAGACTTGGTTAATGTCCGCGTCGAAGATGCGCTCAAACATCCGAATTGGGCCATGGGGGCAAAAATAACGGTCGATTCCGCTACACTGATGAATAAAGGGTTAGAGATTATTGAAGCCCATCATTTATTTGATGTGACGTATGATCAAATTGATGTGGTTATTCATCCTCAAAGTGTTGTGCATTCGCTCGTGGAGTTTGTGGATGGGGCAACGATGGCCCAGTTGGGATGGCCGGACATGGCGGTTCCTGTGCAGGTGGCGCTCAGCTGGCCAGAGCGCTGGCCCCTTCCTCAAGAACCGTTAGATTTGACCCGTCAGCCCTTAACATTTGAGCCGCCGGATACCGAGACTTTTGAATCCTTGCGGATAGCCCGTGAAGCGGGAAGAATCGGGGGGTTAGTACCCACCGTGCTCAATGCCGCTAATGAAGTAGCGGTGTCACTCTTTTTATCGCGGGAAATCGGCTTTTTATCGATTATCGACATCATTAAAGATGTTTTGCAGGATTTCCGGGACAACCGACCGGTGGTAACGCTAGAGGATATCCTGGATGCCGACCAATGGGCCCGGCAAGATGCTGTGCGGGTCGCTCGACGCTATCAGCAATAAGCACTGTACCACCCTAAGGGAGGGAAGCCGATGACGACAGTGATCGCCATAATTCTAGTCTTTGGTGTGCTGGTTGCCGTCCATGAGTTGGGACACTTTTTGGTGGCCAAAGCGTTTGGTATGCGGGTTAATGAGTACTCTTTAGGCTTTGGCCCATCACTGTATAAGCACAAGTGGGGAGAAACTCAATATGCCTTGCGCATCATCCCTTTAGGAGGATATGTGCGTCTTGCCGGCATGGAAGGGGATAAGACAGGCGATCCTCGTGAATTTCCGAATCGTCCTTTATGGCAGAGATTTTTAGTGGTCTTGGCTGGCCCTTTTATGAATCTGATTTTGGCGGCGGTGTTGTATGCGGTCAGTTTTGGACCGGTGGGTATTCCCACCGCGACTACCACGGTCCAGCAGGCCTTGCCGCATTATCCGGCTTATGAGGCCGGCATCCGGCCCGGCGATAAAATTGTCAACATTGATGGTACCCCAGTGACCAATTGGGAAGAACTCGCTTCGGCGATTGTGGCTCATCATAATCAAGTCATGGACGTAACCGTTGTCCGCCATGGTCATCGTCAAACCTTTGCCATGAAGACGCGCTATGATAAAACGCTGCATCAGTATGTTATCGGTATAAAGCCGCAAGTCATTACGATTCATCTTAATCCCTTTAAAGCATTAGTCGCTGGCGTGACGCAAACCATTCAGCTAACTGGAGCCTGGTTCTTTGCTTTGTTCCGTTTATTAGGGGGTCACGGGCCGTTCGATTTAACAGGACCCGTGGGGATAGCTGAACTGGTGAGTCAAGCAGCACAATCGGGATTGGTGCAACTCTTGCTGCTATCTGCTGCCCTGTCGGCGAACTTGGGCCTGTTTAATATCTTGCCAATTCCCGTCCTCGATGGGAGCCGCCTCTTTTTAATGGTTGTCGAGGGAATCCGGCACAAAGCGATGGATCCCGACCGAGAGAATATGATTCATTTCGTGGGATTTGTGCTTCTTATGGCGTTGGTCCTGGTCGTGACCTTTCATGATATCGAACATTTATTCCATGCTTGAACGCATCGGGTCGTGTTAAGATAAAATAAGAGGAATTGGAACGATAAAGGAGGTGTGCCCGAATTTCGATTTCGGGCCCATATGAGCAAAGCTGTTCGAGTACGTGATGTCATCATAGGGGGCGGGGCCCCTGTTGTGGTGCAAGGTATGACCAAAACCGACACGAGAAATGTCAAAGCGACACTGGATGAAATTTATCGGTACGTGGATGTAGGATGTGAAATTGTTCGGGTCGCGGTGCCGGATCATGAGGCAGCTGAAGCCGTCAAGGAGATTGTGGCTCACTCACCGATTCCCGTTGTGGCGGATATTCATTTTGATTATCGACTGGCGCTTGAAGTCATCAAAGCAGGGGTCGATAAATTACGTTTGAACCCGGGCAACATTGGTGGGCGTGATCGCGTCGAACAAGTCGTCCGGGCGGCAAAGGAACGCATGATTCCCATTCGCATTGGTGTGAATTCCGGTTCAATCGAAAAGAACCTGCTGCATGATTACGGTCGGACCGCCGAGACGTTGGTGAAATCTGCGGAGAGCCATATCCAAATCTTAAATGATTTGGATTATGACAATATTGTGGTATCACTAAAGGCATCTGACGTGCCGACTATGGTAGCGGCCTATCGTTTGATGGCGAAAACCTATGACTACCCTCTTCATTTAGGCGTAACCGAAGCGGGTACGCTCTTTCAAGGCACCATCAAGTCGGCGATTGGCATTGGAACCTTATTAGCCGAAGGTATTGGAGACACCATCCGGGTTTCCTTGACTGCACCCGGCGAAGAAGAAATTCGCGTTGCCTGGGAAATTCTCAAAAGCTTGAAATTGCGGGATCGTGGGGCAAATATTGTCGCTTGCCCGACCTGTGGGCGCTTACAATTTGATATGTGGCCCGTGACCAATGAGCTCGAAAGACGGCTAGCGACCATTGCTGAACCCATTACGGTGGCGGTCATGGGCTGCGCAGTGAACGGACCCGGTGAAGCCCGTGAAGCCGATGTCGGTCTTGCGGGGGGAAAGAATATGGGGTTGATTTTCCGTCACGGGGAAATCGTGCGCCGTGTCGATCAAAAGGATATGGTAGAAGAATTGTGGAAAGAAATTTTGGATGCAGCTGAGGAGGTTCGTGCGGGTGGACAAAGTTCTCAAGGAAATCACCCCCAAGTCAAGTGATTTTTCTCAATGGTATGTGGATGTTATAAGAAAAGCCGACATGGTTGATTACGCTCCCATGAAGGGCTTTATGGTCATGAAGCCCTATAGTTACCGCATTTGGGAGTTTATTCAAGAGGCGATGGATCGCCGATTTAAGGAAACCGGTCATGAGAATGCCTATTTTCCTCTCTTGATTCCAGAACATCTCTTAGCCAAGGAAGCTGAACATATTGAAGGATTCTCCGCAGAAGTGGCGTGGGTCACCATGGGAGGGCGTGAAGTGTTGCCCGAACGATTGGCCGTGAGACCGACTTCAGAAACAATCATTGGTGCGATGTACTCCCAGTGGATTCATTCCTACCGGGACCTGCCGGTGTTAATTAACCAATGGGCCAATGTCCTGCGGTGGGAAAAAGCGACTCGGCCGTTTTTGCGCACGACTGAATTTTTGTGGCAAGAGGGACATACAGTACACCGTACCGCCGACGAAGCCTTACGAGAAACCTTGCAGCAATTAGAGATTTACCGGGAGGTTATTGAGGAATATTTAGCTATCCCTGTGATTCAAGGGGTCAAGAGTGCAGGAGAACGCTTTGCGGGAGCTGTTGATACCTATACCTTGGAGTCGTTAATGGGGGATGGACGGGCTCTTCAGACTGCCACCTCGCACTTTCTGGGCCAGCATTTTTCCAAGGCATTCGACATCCAATTTTTAGATGAAGATGGTGTGCTGAAATATGGGTGGACTACATCATGGGGCAGTTCTACTCGCATGATCGGTGCATTAATCATGGTTCACGGCGATGACAAAGGCCTGCGCCTGCCGCCGAAAGTTGCGCCCATTCAAGTGGTCATTGTACCGATTGGACGAGGAGAGGATCGGGAAAAAGTCCTAGCGCATGCGAGAGATTTAGCCGCGAGTTTGACCGCCATTGCGCGCGTTAAATTAGATGATCGGGATGAATTTACCCCAGGCTACAAGTTTAATGATTGGGAAATGCGTGGGGTGCCCTTGCGCATTGAAATCGGTCCTAAGGATATGGCCAAAAATCAAGTGATGATTGCTAGACGCGACACCGGGGAAAAGATCAGTGTGGCGGAATCCGACTTACTGACTAAAGTACCCGAATTATTAAATGCTGTGCAGGACGAACTATTCCGTCAGGCCAAAGAATTTCAACAATCGCACTCGTATGCGATTGCCAATTACCAGGAAATGGATCAATATGGATATCGAGGCTTTTTCCGGGGCGACTGGTGTGGAAGCGAAGAGTGTGCAACGCGCCTAAAAACTGAAACGGGTATCACGATTCGGTGCTTGCCCTTTGGCGAATCTCCCGTAACAGGCCACTGCGTTGTTTGTGATGAACCAAGCCAATACCGTGCGTTGTTCGCCCGGGCCTATTAAGTTCATGCGAATGAGGGTGTGGGTCCATGTCGAGAGAACGCGTTGCTGCGATTGTGCCGGCGTATAACGAAGAGGCTAACATCGCATGTGTTTTACAAGTTTTGTGTCAGGTACCGGAAATCGACCAAATCATTGTGGTCAATGACGGATCATTAGACCGCACTGGTGAGGTGGCTGCAAGTTTTCCCAACGTGACGGTAATCGACCAAATTGAAAATCAAGGGAAAGGGGCGGCTTTGAAAGTGGGAGCCGAAGCCGCCGATGCCGATATTCTCTTATTTCTCGATGCCGATCTCATCGGCTTGACCGTGCCGCACGTGCAACAACTGCTTAAACCGGTGCTAGACGGGGAAACAGATGCCACCGTGGGGATTTTTGACGGCGGGCGTACGAGCACGGACTGGGCTCAGGCTTTAGCCCCGTTTTTATCCGGTCAACGCGTTTTGCGGCGGGCGTTATTGACTGGCGTCGATCACATCGATGAAGCCCGTTTCGGCGTCGAATTGCAACTGCATCGGCAGTTAAAACGCATGGGAAAAGTTCCCAAAGAAGTCATTTTGAAAGATGTTTCTCAAGTCATGAAAGAAGAAAAATTAGGACTCGCTAAAGGATTTGCGGCACGCATGCGTATGTATTGGGAAATCATTCGGGAAATTCCCCGAATATAATGCCTGACTTTATCATTTTGTCACTTGCTGACGCTGCTAAATCTGCTAGAGATGATCAAAGATGCAATTCACTCCGTAAAGATGTCACGTGTGAGGGATTAAGATGCTGACAGACCGCTTACAAAGATGGCTAAATGAGGAACAGATACCGACCCTAGGCCATTTCGAACCGCTGTGGGCAGAAGTCAGCCAGACTCAAATTCGGATTGTGCTTGTTGAGAAGTCGCAAGAGGGGAATGAAGGTCTTCGCCGGCTAGCGGATCATCTGAGTAATGAGTGGGGACGTCATGTGGTTTGGGACGAATATCCATGGTCATCCCAAGCGGGAGAACGCCTGCAACAAATCTTTTCTCTAACAGGATCAGGAATTGGTCAATTGCTTGACCCCGAACAGGTGCACATGGGCTCTGAAGGGATTTTCGTGACTTTTCCCAATAACGTGGCCTATAAACTTTTTGAGCAATGGGGTGGTGTTCCCCGTTTGCAACGATATTGGCCCGGTATGCCTACCTGGCATGACCAAGTCTTAAGTCCGGCGCCTCCTGAACCTGATCCGGTACTCCCCTTTGATGTGTCGTCCCCTTCTTCTCCCTCGAATAATGTCATCGGAAATGGTGTACCAGATGGTGAAGCCATACCCATCGATACCTTACCGGAGGGCAAGGACGTTGTGGTCTTGGGCCAAATTGTCAGTGCCGACATCCGGGTGGGACGCGATAATTTGCGGCACTGGAGTGCTGTTTTAACGGATATGCATCATGCTGTCCGTCTCCGTTATTCGGAACGTCGGGGTCAAGCCTTCCCCGATATGTCATTGCTGGCTCCAGGCGTGTTTGTAAAAGTGCAAGGCCAGGTGGAAGAAGACAAATACAATGGCGAGAAGATTTTGCGCGTGAAACATGCAGGCATTGTGACCCCAATGAACGTAGAGGTTGACAATGCGCCTCGCAAACGTATTGAACTCCATGTGCACAGCCGCATGAGTGCAGGCGATGCTTTGATCAATTTACCGGACTTATTCCAGCATTTAAAAACCCTTGGGCACAGTCATGTGGCCATAGTGGATCATGCGGTTGTCCAAACCTATCCAGAACTTGAAAGTCTGAGTAAAAAAACAGGGATTCAGGCAATCTATGGGGTCGAAGTGAACATGGTTGACGACATGATTGCCCCCTTGACCGGCTATGTTCCCGAGGTTGATGGGACGCTGGAAAATCGGCCGATTGTTGTCTTAGATGTGGAAACGACCGGACTCTCTCCCCGCATTCATGAGGTCATCGAGTTAGGAGCCGTAAAGATTGAAAACGGGACGATTGTGGACCGGTTTCATTCGATGCTGAAACCGACCAGGAAAATCTCTCAAGCCACTCAGGACATCACGGGAATCCGGATCGATGAAGTCCTCCATGCACCGGATTCCGAGACCGTTTTTCGCGATTTTTTTGCTTTCGCTTCGGGCGCTGTCCTGGCCGCCCACAATGCCCGATTTGATATGGGCTTTATGTCACAGGCTTTTCACCGCGTTTTTCCCCAAGATGCGTGGCGATTCCCGGTTATTGATACGCTCGCGTTGGCGCGAATCCGACTGCCGGAGATGAAGAGTCATGGGTTAGGACCTTTAACGAATTACCTCAAGATTCCGTTGTCTCAGCATCACCGGGCCTTGGCTGATGCGGAAGCAACCGGTCTACTCCTATTAAAATTGTTGCAAGATCAAGATGGAACATTAGCTGAATTAGCGGCTCTAGCCGAACCTGTGCCCATTGCTTATAGCATTGGACGTCCCACCCCTGTCACAGTGCTCTTACGTTCACAAGACGGTATTGAAGCGCTTTACCGGCTTATCAGCGCTTCTCATCTGGAAACATTTCACCGGGTGCCTCGCGTGCGCCGCCAGCTTCTCGAAGAAGGACGTCAATATTGGCTTTTAGGTTCGCCTCTTCATGGCGGTGAAGTTCAAGACGCATTATTCCGGGGGGCATCGGAGGCTGACTTAGCCCGTTTGGCAACATTTTATGATTACTGGGAAGTGGGGCCCGTCAGTGCCGTCAAATCATTGACCCGCGAAGAAAATTTGGGAGATGCCGAACAGGTCCAACAATGGATCGCAGATTTAATTGGGTTAGGACAAAAATATGGCAAGCCTACGCCGGCCGTATCCGATGCTCATTATATTCGCCCCGATCAAAAAATTTTCCGGGAGATTTTGGCGACGACGGCCAAAGGGGAATTGCACGATGCCGATGATGACCTGCATTTTCGCACCACGGATGAGATGTTGGATGCCTTCGAATGGTTGCCAGGTGATGTGCGGCAAAAAATCGTCATAGACGATCCCTGGGTGCTCGCTCAGCAAATTCCGCCGATTAAACCGGTGCCCGATGGTCTATTTTCGCCGAAATTGGACGAAGCCGAAAAAACCATTCAAGACTATCCCATTGCTCGTGCTAAGGCATTATATGGCGATCCTTTACCCGAAATTATTCAAGCTCGGCTCGACAAGGAAATTCGTTCCATAGTGCAAAACGGCTTTTCGTCCATCTATTACATTGCCCACCGCCTGGTGAAAAAATCGCTCGACGATGGATATTTAGTGGGATCGCGAGGTTCCGTAGGATCTTCTCTGGTGGCCACATTTTTGGACATTACCGAAGTGAATCCATTGCCACCCCATTACCGATGTCCTTCATGTCGGTACACGGAATTTGTGACCGATGGATCGGTGGGATCCGGATTTGATCTGCCCCAGAAAGATTGTCCTCGTTGTCAGACGCGACTAATTGGTGATGGCCAAGATATTCCTTTTGAAACCTTTTTGGGTTTTGAGGGCGATAAAGTGCCGGATATTGATCTGAACTTTTCCGGGGAATATCAGCCTGAAATCCATAAATATACAGAAGTGTTATTCGGAGAAGGACACGTATTTCGGGCCGGTACCATTGCCACAATTGCTCAAAAAACAGCGATTGGGTTGGTATTAGCCTGGGCCCGGGAAAAAGGACGGGAGGTATCGGGCGCTGAACTAGAGTGGCTGGCGTCAGGCATCACGGGGGTCAAACGGACGACGGGACAACATCCTGGCGGACTCATGGTTGTGCCCCGCGATGAAGATATTCATCACTTTTGTCCCGTCCAACATCCGGCGGACGATCGCAATTCGGATATTATCACGACGCATTTCGATTACCATTCCATCGAAGGACGCCTGTTAAAATTAGATCTTCTCGGTCACGATGATCCAACGGCGATCCGAATGTTAGAGGATTTAACAGGCATATCCGCGAAGAGCGTGCCATTTCAAGATGAAAAAACTATGAGTCTATTCCGTGATGTTCAGGCCTTGGGCGTGAAAGCTGAGGACATCGGGACTCCGGTAGGTAGTCTTGGAATTCCTGAATTTGGAACGAGTTTTGTGCGCCGGATGCTGATTGACACCAAGCCGAAAACGTTTGCCGAATTGGTGCGTATTTCCGGACTGTCGCACGGCACAGAAGTGTGGGCTAATAACGCACAAGACATTATCCGACAAAATCTCGGGGGATTATCCGACGTCATTGCGACCCGTGATGATATTATGTTGTACTTAATCGCTCGGGGGATTGAACCGAAAGCAGCCTTTGCCATTTCTGAATCGGTGCGTAAAGGAAAAGGACTCAAGCCAGAACAAGAAGCTTTGATGAAAGAACATAATGTGCCTAACTGGTATATCGAATCTTGCCGCAAAATCAGTTATCTGTTTCCGAAGGCACATGCGGCGGCATATGTCATGATGGGATGGCGTATTGCCTGGTTTAAGGTGTATTATCCCTTGGCATTTTATGCGACCTACTTTTCGGTGAGGGCATCGGACTTTGACCCCGAACCGGTCTTAGGTGGGATGAAAGCCATTAACAAAATGCTGGCAGACATTGAGGAAAAGGGCAACCAGGCTACTGCGAAGGAAAAGGGATTAGTCACCGTTCTCGAGATTGCGCGGGAACTCTTGGCCCGCGGGTTCCGGTTTTACCCCGTCAGCTTAGAGAAATCGCATGCGACACGCTTCGAAATTGAAGAGGGGGGCTTGCGAATTCCTTTTGCCGCGTTGCCCGGTTTGGGACAAGCGGCCGCAGAAAATATTATTCAGGCCAGACAAGAAGCGCCCTTTTTATCGGTCGACGATTTGCGCCAACGAGCCCGGCTCAGCAAGAGTGTCATTGACCTCCTTAGAGCTCAAGGTGCGCTTAAGGACTTAGGAGAGACGAATCAGCTTGCATTTTTCTAATTCACAATCTGGGCGCGCTTTGTGGCCTTTATTGATTGCCACAATGGTCATTCAAAGTGGCTTTGGGTCGATCTTGCCCTTGTTGCCGTTGTTTGTCCGCCAGCGAGGCTTGCCACTCAGTTGGATTGGCTTGATGGCGGCACTGTACGCCCTGATTTCTTTTGTAGGACAACTCATTTTGGGCCCCTTGTCAGACCGGTGGGGAAGAAAACGCCTATTAGTTATTGGGTCATTTCTCAGCGCGTTGGGAACCTTTTTGTTTTTGCTGACCGTGCCGCCCGGATACTATCTATTGTTCCGGGCGCTGCAAGGGATCGGTGTGGCGGCTTTTCTGCCTGCAGCCAATGCTCTGGTGGCGGATTATGTGGAAGAAGAACACCGAGGACGCGCCTATGCGTTACTGTCTTCGTTCTATATGGCTGGATTTGCTCTAGGTCCGATGATTGGGGGACTCGCCAGTGCCACGGGCAGCTTAAGGGCGCCGTTTTGGGTGGGGACGGTGCTAGATTTTGGAGCCCTCATTGCCGTGATGACCGGGATTGCTAAGACACCGGTGGTGTCCCGCTTCACTAGGCGAGCAAATGATGCGCAGCCTGCCGTGATTCCCTGGCGTTATTTAGTTGGCTGGCTCATCATTAATTTTGGCTGGATGGGTTTAGGAGGTATGTATGATGCTACCTGGAGCATTTATATGCAAAGTATTGGTGCGAATTCCCTGCTGATTAGTTTATCGTGGACGCTGTTTGCATTGCCTTACTTACTCTTCAACTTTTTCGCAGGCCGTCTGGCGGATAATCCGGCTAGACGGCCCCGGTTAATTTATACTGGTGCCATTTTAAACGGTATCATGATTATGCTTTATACCTTATCTCGGTGGCCCTGGGTCTCTATCTTATTGTCGTCGATCGAGGCGATTGCCATGAGTTTGATTACTCCCGCCTTAAATGCGGATGTGATGGCTTTTGCTACGGATGCGACGCGTGGCAAAATTCAAGGTGTTTTCCAGTCGGCAGGGACACTGGGTTCTTTTGTGCTGGCTTTAATGAGTGGTTATTTGTTGCCGCGGGGCGCTACGGATGCTCTCTTGGCCGGTGCCTTGGTGCTCTTTTTGTCTATCGGTCTGGCTTTCATTTGGCAGGGAACCTTCGGAAGGCGCGCGTCAATGGAATAATTCCGTGTCATAGACCGTGTGTGTGGAGTGGGTCTCTCCGGCTCTATGATTCAATCCGAAAAAACTCCGGGACTCATCCCAAAGAGTCAATGCCCGATATCGCTCCCAGGAAGGGCAGAGATATGGCGCATCGTTGATAAATACGGCCGCGCCATAATGAAAGGAATTTTCCTGACACAGAACGGAAGGTGGGAGGGGACAAAAGGTTGTTCTCGTCTCGTTGACTGTGGTAAGATAAGGGTGTGACACTTTTAGTAATTTTAGAGGTAGGCTGATCATTGATCAGGCTCAGAGTGGGATCTTCCCACTCTTTTCGCTTGACAGGGGCCATGGCTCCTTTTAGGGGGGATATTGGGTGAATTCGGAATTGCTGAGCGCGTTAGATGACCTAGAACGAGAACGGGGCATAGATAAGGAAATTCTCTTTCAGGCAATTGAATCGGCGCTTATCTCGGCATATCGGCGTAATTTTGCCTCCGCCCAAAACGTGCGCGTACGTATTGACAGGCAAACTGGCGCTACGCAGGTATGGGCGCAAAAGACTGTCGTGGCAGAGGTCCAGGATCATCGTTTAGAAGTAGGGCTGGACGAGGCTCGCGAAATCCGTCCCGGCTCTGTGGAAGGCGATATTCTCGAGTTTGAAGTCACACCCAAAAATTTCGGCCGCATTGCTGCGCAAACCGCTAAACAGGTGATTGTGCAGCGTATTCGTGAAGCAGAACGGGGATTAATTTACGAGGAATTTGTGGGCAGAGAAGGCGACATTGTCACGGGATTAGTCCAACGTGCAGAACGGGGCCTTGTCTATATCGATCTGGGACGTACTGAAGCCATTATGATGCCTAGTGAACAAGTGCCAGGCGAACGCTTACGAGCTAACGAGCGGGTCAAACTTTATGTTGTTGAGGTCAAAAAAACCAATAAAGGACCACAAATATTTGTCTCCCGTAATCATCCGGGGTTGATAAAACGTTTGTTTGAGCTCGAAGTACCAGAAATTCATGATGGTGTAGTAGAAATTAAAGGGATTGCGCGCGAAGCGGGAGCGCGGACTAAAATCGCCGTGTGGGCCGAAGATCCCAATGTCGATCCAGTCGGATCGTGCGTGGGGAACAAAGGAACGCGTGTTCAAGCTATTGTCCAGGAGTTGCACGGGGAAAAATTGGATATTATTCGCTGGGATCCCGATCCCACCATTTTTGTGGCCAATGCGTTATCGCCGGCTCAAGTTACCGAAGTGGTTGTCGAACCGGACACTCGTGTGGCTCGGGTGGTGGTTCCGGATAATCAATTATCGTTAGGGATTGGCAAAGAGGGGCAAAACGCTCGACTTGCAGCCAAACTCACAGGTTGGAAGGTGGATTTGCGGTCTGAGTCGCAGGTTTCCAATAGTGGGAGCTGGTGGTAATGAAAGCCAAGAAGATACCTATGCGGACATGTGTGGCGTGCCGAACAACGCGTCCCAAACGGGAGTTAATTCGCGTCGTGAGGACCCCCCAAGGAACGGTGACGATTGACGGGCGCGGTAAAATGTCGGGACGTGGGGCGTATATTTGTCCCACTGTAACATGTTTTGATCAGGCACTGAAATCTAAACGGCTTGAGGGAGCGTTAGAAGTGACACTACAAGACGAAGTGATTGAACAGCTGCGACAGTTAGTGGAAAAGGAGCACGTCAGTGGATAACTGGTTAAACTGGATAGGTTTGGCGAAACGCGCTGGCCAATTGGCGCCTGGGCATAATCAAGTGCAAAAAGCGATGAATGAGGGCACAGCAAAACTCATTCTGATTGCACTCGATGCCGGGGAGTCAGTTTATCGCAAGTACCACCTGTGGGCCCAAAACTTAGGGGTTCCGTTAGTTCAAGCGGGGTCCATGATCGATATCGGACGCTCTATGGGCATGGGTCCGCACGCGGTACTTGCGATATTGGACAAAAACATCGCCAACCGCCTGGCTACCCAGTTGGGAGTTTCATCAGGGGGGATAAAGTTTGACAGAAAAAGAAAAAGTTCGAGTGTACGAGTTAGCCAAAGAAGTGAAGTTAGACAGTCGACGTCTGATCGATCTTCTCCATCGTCTTCACGTCGAGAACATCAAGAACCACATGAGCACGGTCGAACCGGAAGCCGTGCAAACGGTCAAAAACATCATGGAGGGAAAGTTGCCACCAGAACCGCCAACCACTCCAACCGTGGTAAAAAAGACTGAGAGTTCAGCAGGAGAAACCGCTGCACGGGAAACCGCAGAATCGGCAGTGGTTCACCATAGTAATGCGTCGACGACGCCACCCGCGTCTAAACGGCCAGCTCCTACGCCTGCGGCCAATGCGAGTGCGGGTGCACGCCCTGCTACTAGTGGTACCAATCGCAATTATAATGAACGACGGGGGAGTCAAGCACCCTACCGGGATCATAACCGCTATGATGCGGGGAATAATGCGCACCGTCCCAGTGGCGGAGGAGCTCCTAACCGCCCACAAGGCAGTGGGAGAAATCCTGCTTATGCGAATTCTGGACCGCGTCCCCAACCGGGCGGTGATCGGCGTCAAGGTTCTCAAGGAAATTCGGCGGGAAGGCCCCAAGGTGGAAATTATCAAAGACCCAGTACTAATTCGCATTCCACTTCTGCTCGCAGTAGCGCACCTTACCGTTCAGGCCCTAAGCCGTTGACGGTTCCGCCAGTTCCCGTTCCACCGACACGCCCTAGCAAAGAGCAGAGTCGTCGCGGCATTCATAACAATAAAGACCGCCGCAACGTGCACGAGGAGATTGGACGGCGCCGGGGCGAGTGGGATGAAGAACGTTATGGGAGCAAAAAGCGAAGCAAGTCGCAAAAATCGGCGGCTAACCACCAAAATGAAACGGCCATGCCTCCGGTTCAGCGTCATATTGTTCTTTCTGGATCGATTATGGTCAAAGATTTAGCAGACCAATTGGGCGTCAAGGCCAATGAGTTGATAAAACGCTTGATTGCCTTAGGCGTTATGGCAGGTGTGAACCAGGAATTAGACCGAGATACGGCTGTGATTGTCGCTACCGAATTGGGAGCAACCGTAGAAGAACGGGCAACTCAAGAGGAACAGGAAGAGTTAATTTTGCAAGGTGAAGACGATAGTCCCGAAAGTCTTACGGAACGACCCCCTGTCGTTACTGTGATGGGACACGTGGATCACGGCAAAACGTCGTTATTGGACCGCATACGCGCGACGCGCGTGACGCAATCTGAAGCCGGTGGCATTACCCAGCATATTGGGGCCTCAGTCATTGAATGGCATGATCGCAAAGTGGTCTTTTTAGACACGCCGGGTCACGAAGCCTTTACCTCGATGCGGGCTCGCGGTGCTCAAGTGACGGACGTGGCAGTCTTAGTGGTAGCTGCCAATGACGGAGTCATGCCGCAAACCGTGGAAGCCATTAACCATGCCAAAGCCGCTAATGTGCCCATTGTTGTCGCGATCAACAAAATCGATTTACCGGATGCCAACCCGGACAAAGTGCGAACGGAACTCAGTAATTATGGCTTAATTGCGGAGGAATGGGGCGGCGATACCATTATGGTGCCTGTGTCTGCCCGAACCGGTGAAGGCATTGACCAATTACTAGAAGCACTCATTCTTCAAGCCGATATTCTTGAGCTAAAGGCTAACAGTCACCGACCTGCACAAGGAACGATTATTGAGGCTAAGTTAGACAAAGGGCGTGGGCCCGTCGCGACCGTATTAGTGGCCAAGGGATTGCTTAAGGTGGGCGATGTCTTTGTGGCCGGGTCAGTGTATGGCCGTGTTCGCGCGCTCATTAACGACCGGGGACAACGCGTAAAAAGCGCTGGACCTTCCATGCCCGTCGAGGTGTTAGGTTTTAACCAGTTACCCGAGGCAGGCGATGACTTTGTCATTTTGGCGGATGAGAAACAGGCGAAAAGCATTGCCGATGCCCGCCAGGAGCGACTCAAACGGCAGTCGGAATCTGCAGGGCGCGGGGTGTCTCTCGACGACTTCTTGCAACGCCTGAAAGATGAAGCCGTTAAAGAACTGAATTTAGTAATTAAGGCGGATGTCCACGGTTCGGCGGAAGCCTTAGCGCAATCCGTGAGCAAATTGTCTAATGAGGAAGTTCGTGTCAGGGTTCTTCACTCCGGTGTTGGTACCGTGACCGAAACCGATGTGATGTTAGCTCAGGCGTCTAATGCGATTATTGTGGGTTTTGGGGTTGGCGTGGAAAATAAAGCGCGTCAGATTGCTGAAAAAGAACATGTCGACATTCGCAACTACCGGGTAATTTATGATGCCATTGATGATATCAACAAATCTCTTAAGGGGATGCTAGAACCGAAGTATCAGGAGGTTATCCTCGGACGGGCCGAGGTGCGAGAAGTGTTCCGAGTACCCAAGGTGGGTGCGGTGGCTGGTTGTTATGTCACCGATGGCAAAATCTTGCGTTCGGGTAAAATCCGTGTGATACGCGATGGAGCAGTCGTTCACGAAGGCAATATCGGATCGTTAAAGCGTTTCAAAGATGATGTGCGCGAGGTCGCCTCCGGATTTGAGTGTGGGATTGGTCTAGAAAAGTTCAATGACATCAAAGTCGGTGACATCTTCGAAGCCTTTACGGAAGAAGAGGTCAAGGCCAGTTAAAAGTGAGGGACTGACGATGAATAAAGCGCGTGCCCAACGAATTGCGTTATCTATTCAGCAAGAGCTCGGGGAGATGCTTCAGCGGGATGTTAAAGATCCGCGAATTGGTTTTGTCAGTATCACGCATGTGGATTTGTCGCGAGACTTGTCTGTAGCAAAGGTATATGTTAGTCATTTAGGGAATGCTGAGGAAGCGCAAGCGAGTTTGGCGGGGCTGAAAAGTGCTACACCCTTTTTACGCGGGGAAGTAGCGCGCCGGTTGCATCTCCGGCTTGCCCCCCAGCTAGACTTCCGATTAGATACGTCGATTGTGGAAAGTATGCACATTCAAGATATTTTGAAGACGTTGCCCGACCAACAATCATAAGACTCGGGTCTTCGTTAACTGAGGGATTGTTGTGCCAAGTGGATTTTTAAACGTCTATAAACCGGTGGGGATGTCCTCTCACCAAGTGATTCAGGAAATTCGGCGGATAACCGGGCAAAGGCAAGTTGGACATGCCGGGACGCTCGACCCAATGGCAGAAGGGGTCTTACCCGTCGCCATTGGGTCCTACACGCGTCTTTTAGAGTGGACAAATCTACAACCGAAGGTATATCAGGCGGAAATGAGTTTTGGAGCCCAAACCCACAGCGGCGATCGTGCCGGTTATCGAGTTGCCGAATCAGGGCCTCCCTATCCCAATAGAGATCAGATAGAGGAAGCGATTTTGTGGTTGCAGGGCGAGATCCGGCAATTTCCGCCTCAAGTCTCTGCATTAAAGCAAAATGGCCGGAGAGCTTATGACGCGGTGAGGCAGGGCGAGAGCGTATGGCTTGGGCCAAGACCCACGGTGATTGATCACATTCGCGTCGTGGACGGGAACAATTGCTCTTGGACCTTAGAATTTATTGTAGGTCCAGGAACTTATATCCGAGCTATTGTGCGAGATTTGGGTTTTTTGCTTGGTCAAGCCGCGACCATGCGCTCCTTGATTCGAACCCGAGTTGGGCACTTTACGGTTGAGAGGGCTTACCATCTGGAACAGATTAAAAACGATCCCGATTGGTCTCGGGCTTTGCTCACCGGTACGGCCATGTTGACGATCCCAAGCGTTGCCGTCAATAGTCAGCAACGACGTGATCTGATTCACGGAAAATATTCAGGAATTCCCCATCTTGAGGATTTTCACGGTATTATGGGATTAACCTATGAAGGCCAGGTTGTGGCGGTCATTGAAGGCCCACCTTGGCGCTTTCGCAAAGTTCTGGCAAAGGACGAGTAAAAGCATGGAACTTTTGACGGGACCTGGTCCCGGCGTTTCAACAGTCGTGATTATTGGGAATTTTGATGGTGTGCATTTGGGACATCAGGCGTTGATACATCAGGCGAAAGAAATTGGGGCGATGCATGGTTGGCCCGTGGTGGCATTAACATTTGACCCACACCCTTCTTTGGTTTTGCGGCCCAATCCCCCCAAACACTATTTGATTACCCCCCGGGATTTAAAATTGCACTGGTTAGATCATTATGGGGTGGATTTTGTTCGAGTCCTATCATTTGACCACAATTTGGCGATGGTTCCGCCCATGGCGTTTTTGGCATTAGAAGTGCAGCAAAAACTTCAGGCACAGGCGGTTGTGGTGGGTTACAATTTTACCTTTGGGGCAGGAGGGCTAGGAACCGCTGAGACATTAAAGCAATGGGGAGCTGCCTCCCATGTGAAAGTCCGGATTGTGGAACCGGTTAACGCCGATTCGGTGGTCGTCTCAAGTTCTGCCATTCGCGAGCATATTTCTCAGCGCCACATTGACAAGGCTAACGAGTTACTGGGACACCCGTTTAGTGTTCAGTCAGTGGTCTATCATGGCGAAGGTCGGGGTTCAACGATTGGCATTCCCACGCTCAATCTCTTGCCTGTGGAGCAACAAATTATGCCACCTTTTGGTGTCTATGCAGGTTACGTGACGATTGGCGAGGCGAATAATGCGCTTTTGCCCGCTGTCGCTAACTGGGGAATTCGCCCTACATTTGGCGGCCACAAGCCTGTGTTGGAGGTTCATGTGATTGATCAGACACTTCCTGATCTTCATGATAACGTGGTGCGATTTGACTTTCAGCAGGCACTCCGGTCGGAGCAGAAGTTCGAATCGGTGGATGAATTGATTCGGCAAATCCATTATGATGTCGATCGGGCACGTCAGTTGCTCTAAAAATAGCAGCATGATACAATAAAGTGTCTTTGGATTGGAGGAAGCTCAATGCAAACGGAGACCTGGCAGGGAATGGTCAGCAAAATTGCGGCCATTTGCGTGACAGGCGAATTTAAGCGCTTGCAGCGTCAACTGGAAGAGCTTTAGCGGCGGGCAGGAGTTACCCAACCAGCAGTACAGGCTTATCAGGACGCATTGCTCTCCATCTTAGCAGAGGATGAAGACATGGGCGCGTTTTTTAACGCGCATTAAGTGGTTGTTCAGAAAGGGGGGAAATCGATGGCCCTAGAAGCAAAAGAAAAGCAGGCCATCATTGCGGCTAACCGGCTGCATGAATCGGACACGGGGTCGCCAGAAGTTCAGGTGGCGCTGTTAACCCAGCGCATTACAGAACTCACTGAGCACTTGAAGGTACACAAAAAGGACCATCACTCCCGTCGCGGTCTCCTGACAATGGTCGGGCACCGTCGGGCGTTATTGAATTACCTGCGAAAAACTGACAGCGCACGGTATCATGCTCTGATAGAACGGTTGGGATTGCGTCGATAGAGCGGGACTATCCCGCTCTTTTTTCCAACTATCGATGACAATACGCTTAGGTTTGGATTGATGGAGTACAGGAGGGTACATATGGAGGCTATCACTACCGACTTTTTGGTAGGCGGCCGCACTTTGACACTGGAAACCGGAAAAATGGCCCGACAAGCCAATGGTTCGGTGGTTGTCCGGTACGGAGATACCGTCGTGCTCGTGACCGTTGTCTCGTCGCGAGAACCCAAAGAAAACTATGATTTTTTCCCATTGACGGTCGACGTGGAAGAACGTCTTTATGCCGTTGGCAAAATCCCTGGCGGATATATTAAACGCGAAGGCAGGCCGAGTGAGTCGGCCATTTTGGCGGCGCGATTGACGGACCGCCCAATTCGTCCGTTATTTCCGGAAGGGTTACGCAATGAAGTGCATGTCGTGGTGAGTATATTATCCGTAGATTATGATCATTCCCCAGAAATTTGCGGCATGATCGGGGTTTCTGCGGCACTGAGTATTTCTGACATCCCATTTGATGGGCCGATTGGGGCTGTTCAGGTGGGCTATGTGGATGGTCAATTTATTATTAATCCTACGGCTGAACAGGAAAAGAAGAGCGATCTCAAACTGATGATTGCTGGCACCTACGATGCAATTCTGATGATTGAAGCGGGGGCCAATATTGTTCCTGAATCGGTCATGTTAGACGCCATACTCTTTGGGCACGAGGAAATTCGGCGCATTATTGAAGGGGTTCGCCGTTTTCAAGAGATTGCGGGCAAACCCAAAGCGGATTATCCGTTATTCCTGCCTTCGCCTGAATTGATGGCAGCAACCCGAGAACTGGCATGGGACAAGCTGCTAGAAGCGATGCGCAATACCGATAAACAGCAGCGCGGTGCCGATATCGAACAAGTCAACAAAGAAATCACACAAATGCTTCTGGATCGGTTCCCAGAAGAAGAATCGATGATTGCCACCAGTTTAAAGAAAGTGCTGAAAGAGGTTGTGCGCCATGCCATCATTCACGACGGCATCCGTCCCGACGGCAGGGCATTCGACGAAATCCGCCCGATTTCGATAGAAGTTGGCGTGTTGCCACGCGTGCATGGAACCGGTCTCTTTACCCGTGGCCAAACCCAAGCCTTAACGGCAATGACCTTGGGACCGTTATCCGACCAGCAAATGTTGGACGGCATTGGTGTCGAAGAATCGCGCAGGTACATGCATCACTACAATTTCCCACCGTTTGCGACCGGAGAAGCTGGACCAATGCGCGGCCCTAACCGCCGAGCCATTGGTCATGGAGCCTTGGCTGGCCGGGCTTTGGAGCCGGTTATTCCCTCAGAGGAAGAGTTCCCTTACACCTTAAGATTGGTGTCGGATATCCTCGAGTCGAACGGTTCGAGCTCGATGGCATCGGTGTGTGGGAGCACTCTGGCGTTAATGGATGGCGGTGTACCCATTTCGGCTCCTGTAGCCGGTATCGCTATGGGTTTGGTGAAGAATGACGAAGGTATGGTGATTTTAACCGATATTCAAGGGTTAGAAGATGCCTTGGGGGATATGGACTTTAAGGTGGCCGGTACGCGTGAAGGAGTCACGGCTATCCAGATGGATATTAAAATTCACGGACTCGACCGTCAAATTCTAGAGACAGCCTTGCAACAAGCTAAGAAAGCGCGACTGCAGATTCTAGATATGATTGAGGCGGTCATTCCGGAGCCCCGTAAAGAATTATCCCTGCATGCCCCCCGCATTTTAACCATGACCATTGACCCGGACAAAATTCGAGATGTGATTGGACCGGGTGGGAAAACGATCAATAAGATTATTGAGAGCACCAAAGTCGGCGATAAAAAAGTGGACATCGATATTCAAGATGATGGTACGATTTACATTGCCGCAATTAATCAAGACGTGGCGCAACGCGTCCAAAAAATGATCGAAGATCTCACTCGCAGTGTGCAAGTCGGCGAAGTTTTTGAAGGCCGGGTGACGCGGATTATGAATTTCGGGGCGTTTGTCGAAATTCTTCCGGGTAAAGAAGGGCTTGTGCATATTTCGCAACTGTCCTATAACCGGGTCAACAAGGTCGAAGATGTTGTGTCAGTAGGCGATATGTTGACGGTGAAAGTGATTGAGATTGATAGCGCAGGACGGATTAACTTGTCGCATAAAGACACCTTGCCCGTTCCCGAAGGCTATGAACCGCCGAAAGCGCGGTCGAGTCACGAGCGCGAGCGTACGTCGTCACATCGGTCATCATCCCACGGAACCCCAAAGCGTGATTCCGCCAAATGATTGTTCTTGGCGGCCAACTGTCGACAGCAAAAGGTCTTGATTATGCTATTTTTCATGCTGCACAGTACGGACTTGGCACGCTACAAGTTTTTTCAAGAAGTCCAGTGGGAGGACAAAGTAAACCACTTCCCAAAACGGGGACGGTAACGGGCTGGTTGGAGCAGGCCCACATCCGCCCGTTTTTTGTTCATGCCCCTTATTTCGTCAATCCGGCGGCAACGGAGCCCCTGATGAAAAACCGCGCGCGCGTTGTTTTGAGTGAAGAGATGATCCGGGTCAAGCGTCTTCATGGTGACTACTTGATTCTTCATCCGGGGCATCAACAAGAGACCTCTATTGAAGAATCTTTAGATGCCCTTAGTCAAACGATTCGGTATATCCTAAAAAAACCGGGATTTGTTTTAATCGAGAATGCTGCCGGACAAGGTCGCGAACTGGGTGCCAGTTTAGATGACTTAGCCCGATTGTTTGCTCACTTGGGCCGCCTGCGCCGGGTTGGCTTTCTTCTAGACACAGCCCACGCCATGGCTTTTGGCTATGCCCTCACCACGGCGGACGATGTGTCGAGATTCTTTGACCAACTCGACCAAAAAATTGGTCTGAAACGGCTGAAAGGCATTCATTTAAATGACAATATGTATCCCATCGGCACGAAGCGGGATCGCCATGCCCATTTGCTAACCGGGCAGATGCACCCAGAAGGGCTAAAGAAACTCTTGGCGCTTGCGAATGGGCAGAACTGGCCTATCATTTTAGAAACACCGGGCAAGGATATGGTTGCGCGGCATCAAGACCTTGAAGTGATTGCACAACTCACGGGTCACGAGCTGAAGATGTCCTAGCTCGCCACAAGGGAGATCTTTGGCCCACCACCCATGGATGCTCACAGTTCAGGAAAAACCCGGCTTAGGGGTTCTAGTATGAAGGAACTTGTCATAGGACAAGTGAGAACCCAACGATAGTCGGGAAGGAGATATTTCCTGATGTGGATTAAAGTGATATCCTTGCGCTCCCCTACAGCCAAACTGGTATCCTTACTGGCCATTTTCTTTGCCAGTATCCTGATTTTTAAAACGCCCGCTCCTACCAGTGTGCCCGTAAAAGCCTCCATTCCTGGACCCGTGTACCGTGTGATAACCTCTGAGCGCGCGATGGCGCTCACCATTAATGTGGTGTGGGGCACTGAGTATGTTCCGAAACTTTTGGACGTGTTAATGCATTATCATGTCAAAGCGACATTTATGGTCGGAGGGGTTTGGGCCAAAAATCACCCGCAGCTCGTACAAGAAATGGTTCGTGATGGCATGCAAGTTGGCAATCACGGCTGGGCTCATGGCCATCCTGCCAATATGTCGGTGGCTGAAAATCTCACCGATATTGCCAAAACCAATGACGCGGTGAAACACGCTGCGAATGTCGTGCCCACCGTTTACGCTCCGCCTTATGGCGAACTTGGCACAGCTGTGCTGACTGCAGCTGCCGAACTGCACATGCCCGTGATTATGTGGACAATCGATACGATTGACTGGAGACCCTCCTCGGACGTGCCGTATATGGTTAACAAGGTTTTGCAAAAGGCCCAGCCTGGGGCCATCGTGTTGATGCATCCTACGAACCGGACTGTGGAAGCCTTGGGGCAGATTATCCAGGGTTTGCAAAGTCAAGGATATCATCTGGTGACAATATCGGCGTTACTAAAAATGGGTATTCCCACGGGTGATGGCTAAGCCTTACTCAAACTGGTTCGTCTGTGAGGCATTTGGTATGATGTGAGGGATAGTTGGCGTCTTCACAGGATAGCCAAAATGCTCGAGCCATGAAAGGTAGGAGAATAGCAATAAATTATTTAACCACGTTGCCTTCGGGAATGTCGGTGATCTGGGATGACTATGGATCATTGGGCACAACCGCAATCGCGTTTTACGTGAGAGTGGGATCTCGTGATGAACATGGTCATCAATATGGGGCCGCTCACTTTTTGGAACATGCTGTCTTTAAAGGGGCGGGTCCCTGGTCGGCACGGGATATCGCGAACTTGCAAGATCAGCTGGGTGGCGAAATTAACGCGTTTACGACGCGCGATTATACCGTCTATTATGCGAAAGTCTTAGCGTCCAAAGCTCCTCAAGCCTTGCATCTATTATGGACGTTAATTAGCGATCCCTGGCTAGACGATAACGATATTGGTAAGGAACGGCAGGTGATTTTGGAAGAATTACTGGAAGCCCAGGACGACTTGGAAGACCGCTCTGGGGAACTGTATATGGCTGCGTTATTCCCTGACCCGGATTTTCATCACGATGTGTTGGGAACCAAAGAGAGTTTAATGCACTTTGATGGGCGCCAGTTGCGAAACTTCTATCATCAGTTTTATTTTCCCAGCAATATTGTTCTCGTGTTGAGCGGGGAAGGCGTCGATGCCTTACGGGAACAGGTGCAAGAATATCAGTGGCCGCTGCGTCCACAAGGGTTACCGACACCCAGAAAACCGTTAGCAGTGATGCCACGAATCCAGTTATTGCGCCAAGCAGGGGAACAAGTGCATTTGACCATGGGCGTTCCGGCACCTCCCTTGGGTCATGTTGAATATGATGCCACATTGATTTTGAGCACAATTTTGGCGGGACAAAACTCATCGCGTCTTTGGCAACGGTTACGGGAAGATGAAGGGCTCGTGTACACGGTTTCGTCTTCCTACTCGGCTTTAAAAGATTGGGCGGAATTATCTATTTATATGGCTCTTTCTCCTCGGTCTGTGCCCCGGGCATTAGAAGCCGTTCGTGAAGAAATTCAGTTGCTAATGCATGAACCCCCATCCTTGGAGGAACGCGAATGGGCACTCACCCAAGCCGAAACGTCTATGGCATTTGCCATGGAAACTCCAGATGGCCGAATGATGCGGCTTGGGCCTTACGGTCTTTATGGATGGGTTCCTCTGGATCCCAAGGAGCGTCTAGCCCAATTAGAACAGGTTACTTGCGCCGACATTACAGCCCTGGCTCAGCAGTTATTTTCCCAAAATCCGTGGGCCCTGGCAGCTTGTGGTCCCATTGGCAGCATCGAGCAGGTACTAGAAGGAGGCTTTAGCGCATAAGTTTTCCCAAGGAGGGACGCCTTATGCGTTTCAGTGAACTGGCCTCAAAAGAAATTATTAATTTGTCCAATGGCAGTCGTTTAGGGCCTTTAGGAGACACTGATTTAGAAATTGATCCCGAAAATGGTGCGATCCAGGCGATTTTGGTTCCACCGAGGGGGCGATTTGGGCGTCAAATTCAACAACCCACACAGATTCCTTGGCGATCCATTAGACGCATTGGGCCCGAAGTGATGATTGTTGATTTAGATGATGATCTTTCACCACACGCAGATTCTCAAAATTGATAGCCTCTTTTTTCGTGTGGCGGACATACTAACTCCGACCACGTGCGAAAAGGAGGGATACTAACGTGGAGAAAACTGTCGTGGGTGCATTTAAAAACCATGATGATGCTGAAAAAACCGTCGATGAATTAAAGAAACGCGGTGTTCCAGAGAAAGATATTTCTTTGGTTGCCCGCCATGATGGCCATACCCAAGCTGGCCATCCGGACAGTGACATGCACAATCTGTCCAGTGGGATTGGTTGGGGCGGTACCTTAGGTGGGGTGACCGGCCTTTTGGCCGGTGTCGGCGCCTTGGCAATTCCCGGGGTCGGCCCCATTATCGCAGCAGGGCCTTTGGCAGCCACGCTTACGGGGGCTGTGGCTGGGGGGCTTGCGGGTGCTTTGATGGATTATGGCATTCCGAGCAACGAAAGCCATGAATATGAGACCCGTTTAAAAGAGGGTGATGTGCTCTTGATGGTGCGAGCCGATGCGCCTGAAGTAGACAAAGCGAAGAAACTCTTCCAAGAGCATGGAGCGTCTGATATTCACGTCCACTAACTAGAGTCGCTGGCAGCAGATCCGGGAGTATATCTCCCGGATTTTTTTCTTTTCTGCATGGTAATTTATGGAACCGAAAAAATCGGAACGGTCTAGCTATTCCTTCCGTATAGTGAGCCAAGAAGAGTAACTGGGGTTCCCCCTTGATAAATGGGGAATGACTCACAACCCCTGTCATTTAACCAGGAAGATAGGTCATTTTGTATATACCCATTTCGGGTGAACGAGGAAGGATGAGAACACTGTGTCAACACAAGTAGTCGTGGCTGGCGGAGATGCTCGCGACGTATGGCTATGCCGTTTTTTAGAGGACCAAGGATTTGTTGTTAAGTCCTTTGGTTTTCATGCCGATCATGTTGAACCCTTTCATCCCGGTGAGAAAGCCCCTCACATTTTTATTGGGCCGATGACGGGCATTCGTGCCGATGGCTCGATGACCACGATGGACGGTCAGGTCACCCTGACATTAGACATTCTAAGGGCGATGGGAGAAGGAGCTGTTGTAGCGGCTGGATTAATTGCCTCGCCAGTCAAAGAGAAAGCGCAGGATTTAGGGCTGAGAACAATAGAATACCGCAATCAAACGACCTTTATGTGGCTGAATGCGGTTCCTACAGCGGAAGGTGCCATTAAATCAGCAATCGGACGGTCCGGATTTACCCTATATCACCGGCCCATTGCTATTTTAGGTTTTGGACGGGTCGGATCCATATTGGCTTTACGTCTTCAGGCGTATGGTGCCATTGTCGAAATTTTTGACCGGTCAGTCGAAAAACGCGCAATGGCCTCAGCCATGGGGTTTCCCGTTCATCCCTTGGACCCACGCTGGTGCCCTCCCGTCGATGGCGTGTTTAACACCATTCCGGCTCCCGTCTTGACCAGTGAATGGGCGGAAGCGACAGATCCTGCCTGGATTATTGATCTCGCCTCTAAACCGGGCGGTTTACACCCCGAGGTGGCCAATAGCCCCGCTGTTTTGTCCCGATACGAATCGTATTTGGGAGTGCCTGGTCACATTGCCCCGCGAAGAGCGGCTGAAATCATTTGGGAGACACTGGCATTTATTCTGCAAGACAAGACGGATCGGGTCACACATCCGAAGAGGGGGTCAACAATATGAACGAAAAAGAACTAGCCGGCATAAAAATTGGGGTGGCAATGGCCGCTTCCCATTGCAATATGCATCGTGCTGTCGCTACAATGAGAATATTGGTTGAGCACGGAGCGATTGTGACACCCATTGTGTCGCCATCAATATTACATGTTTCGACTCGGTTCGGGTCCCCGGATTATTGGAAAGACGAAATTACGAAGGCAACCGATCAGCCAATTTTGACAACCATTCCGGAAGTCGAACCCAGTGGACCGAAACATTGGTTTGATATTGTGGTGGTCATGCCGTGTACAGGGAATACGTTGGCCAAAATTGCTAACGCCATAAACGATTCACCTGTCACGATGACCGTTAAGGCGCAATTGCGCAATGGGGGTCCTGTTTTATTGGCTATCACGTCCAACGACCTTTTGGGGATGAATGCGATGAATTTGGGGAGGCTCCTCAGTGCACGCAACATCTATTTTGTACCATTTGGTCAGGATGATCCAATACGTAAGCCGCGCTCATTGGACGCACATTTAGAACTCATCATCCCATCTATTCAGGCGGCATTGAAACACGAACAAGTGCAGCCCATTTTAGTGCCATGGGATCGATAATAACAAGGGAGTGAATGTTCCGGTGAAAGGCGTGCGGGTCGCAATTTTGGGAGCAACGGGTCTCGTGGGACAAAAAATCTTGGAAATTCTTGCAGAGCGAGAGTTTCCTGTGAGAAGCCTGACGGCTTTGGCTACGGAAGGCCATGGAAGAACCGTCCGCTTTCGCGGCGAGGAGATACCCGTTCGCGGTGTAGAATCGATGGATTGGTCCAGCGTTGACGTGGCCTTTTTCGCAGCGAGTACTGAGGCCAGTCGCACCTATGCTCCCATTGCTACGGCCCATGGGGTAACAGTTGTAGACAAGTCGAGTTATTTTCGTATGGATCCCTTAGTGCCCTTGGTCGTGCCTGAAGTCAATATGGATGCCGTAGGTGATGCCCGGCTAATCGCCTCGCCCAATTGCTCGACGATTCAAATGGTGGTGGCATTAGAGCCTATTCGTCGTGAATACGGCTTGAAACGGGTGATTGTATCAACATACCAAGCCGTTTCCGGAACAGGACGCGAAGCGATGGAGACGTTGACCAAGGAAACGCATGAGGTGCTCGAACATCACACGGTTATTCCGACAACCTATCCCACGCCTATCGCGTTTAACGTGTTACCCTATTGTGACAAGTTTGGTGACGACGACTATACGGGTGAGGAATGGAAATTGACGCGGGAGACGCAAAAGATTTTCCGAATGTCTCTTCCGGTGAGTGCCACTGCAGTGAGAGTTCCAGTCTATATTTCACACGCAGAATCTGTCTACATTGAAACCGAAAAATCCTTTGAGGTTTCTTCCGTTCGTGAACTCTTGGCGCACTCTCCGGGACTTCGTGTTGTTGATGATCCCGCTCAGGGTGTGGTCCCGATCCCCTTGGATGCGGCTGATCAAGATTTAGTATTGGTTGGCCGGATACGCCGCGATTTGTTTGTCGACAATGGGCTACACATGTTTGTGGTTGCCGATAACCTTCGCAAAGGTGCGGCGACCAATGCAATTCAAATCGTGGAATCTCTTCTGTCACGATGGGCATAGAGGAGGACGGGTGTGGCAATCGTTATACAGAAATTTGGTGGGACATCAGTTCGTGATGCTAGCCGCCGCGATGTGGTTGCGCAATGGGTAGTCAAAGCGATTGAAGCGGGCGACCAGGTTGTGGTGGTGGTCTCGGCCATGGGACGACGTGGCGACCCCTATGCAACTGACACGTTGCTCGATTTAATCACCGACGCGGATCTCACCCCAGCTGCGGAACGTGATCTGTTGTTGTCCTGTGGGGAAATTATTAGTGCCGTCGTTCTGGCTTCGCATCTTAGACGCCAGGATATTCCTGTGAAAGTCTTGACGGGCGGGGAAGCCGGCATTATTACCGATGGTAATTTTGGTGATGCCAGAATTTTGGAAGTGCAGCCTAAAGTCTTGCAGAATCTTCTTCAAGACGGCGTTGTTCCTGTTGTGGCAGGGTTTCAAGGGCGAACTGTGGAAGGACGAGTGACCACGTTAGGACGAGGGGGTTCTGATACCACTGCCGTGGCCCTAGGAGCGGCCCTGCATGCGGTTGTTGTCGACATTTTTACTGATGTTGATGGGATTAAAACCGCCGACCCGCGAATTGTGCCCGATGCCCGGACGATTTCACAATTGGATTACGATGAAATTTTTCAGTTGGCTAATTTGGGTGCGCGGGTCATTCATCCACGAGCCGTGGAGATTGGACGGCAATTTTCCGTGCCTATTCGCGTTCGATCGACGTTTTCTGAATCCCAGGGAACACTTATTGCTCCCGGACAGGGAACGCTAGATCCCTGGGGACATCGCGATCCCGATCATGCCGTAACCGGGATTACCCAATTAGATCATTTGATGCAATTTCGGGTCACGCCGCCTCCAGCTATGCACAAAGATTGGGCATACCACCTATTTATGTCATTAGGGGAAAACGGAGTCTCGGTGGATTTGATCAATTTGTTTCCTGACCAAGTTTACTTTTGTGTTCCCCCTGAGAAAACGCAGATTACCGAGCAGACCTTAAAGGATATCGGATTTGGCTATGAAGCCTATGATGACCGCGCTAAGGTTTCAATTGTTGGTTCAGCGATTCAAGGATTGCCAGGAGTCGTCGGTCGGGTAATGGCAGCCATGGCACAATCCCAGATTGAAATTTTGCAATCGGCCGATTCACATTCCACCATTACCCTATTGCTGCACCGCCGCAATATGGAAAAGGCGGTGGCAGCTTTACACAAACAATTTCATTTGGACGAGGAGGTGCCAAAAACATGATGTGGCCACGAATTTTCACAGCAATGGTGACCCCTTTCACTGAAGAGGGAGAGATTGACACGGAGGCTGCCGCCGGACTAGCCCGATACCTTCGGGACAATGGGTCCGGCGGTTTGATTTTGGCAGGATCGACGGGTGAAGCGTTTAGTTTAACGGCCAATGAACGCAAAACGCTGTACGACGCGGTGAGGCAGGCCGTTCATCATGACATTCCTGTATGGATCGGGACCGGAACTAATGATACGCGAACGACGATTGCACTGTCCATGGAAGCCGCATCGTGGGGAGCCGATGGCATCTTATTGGTATCGCCGTATTACAATAAGCCGACGCCAGAGGGACTTCTTGCGCATTATACCAACGTTGCCCGGCACGTAAGCTGTCCAATGATGCTTTACAACGTGCCGGGCCGAACGGCCAGCATGGTGGATGCGAACACGATTGTAACGATTAGCCAACAAGTCCCTGTCCCGTTTGCTGTTAAAGAAGCATCCGGTTCGCTGGACCAAATTATGCGGCTACGTGCGGGATTATCCGCTGATGTTCCCATTTATTCGGGAGACGATGGATTGTATTTACCCTCATTGGCCTTGGGAATCCATGGAGTCGTTTCCGTGGCATCTCACGTGGTAGGCACGGAAATGATGGAGATGACCGAACTTTTCCTGCGGGGGGATATTCGCGCCGCTCAAAGTCTCCATAATGATTTGTGGCCCCTGTTTAAAGCGTTATTCGTGGTTTCAAATCCGCTGCCCTTAAAGTGGCTGCTATCACAGTTACATTTCATTCGTCCTGTCGTTCGCTCCCCCTTGGTTATGCCTGCGGATAACGTTTTTGCCTCGTTGTGGGCTGCCTATCTAAAGACCAAACACTTATCGTCCCTATCGCCCACCAAGAGGGCACAGGCTTAAGCCTTAGGAGGTGAAGGGAATGTCTTGTCGTCGCCGAGTAGGCCAAGACTCACTGAAATTGATTATCAGCGATTGCATGCAGGGATGTAAGCGAGTTATACTATTGGTAACGACTTAGTGCTCGGTGGTAAATAGGTGTGAGCGGGTTGGCACAGGACGGGACGGGGGCCAATACCGCCGCCTCAAATCAATTGCCCCTGGCATAAGTCCCTAGCCGGACGGCTAGGGGCATTTTGATGTGCTCCGTGTGCGGAAAAATAGGAGGTGGGGAAACTGGCACGCCCAGGACCCGGAAAGTTACAATTTATTCCCTTAGGGGGATTAGGTGAAATCGGAAAAAATTTATCTGCTGTCGTCTATGGCAATGACATCATTTTAATCGACTGCGGATTAGCATTTCCAGAACCTGATATGCCCGGAATTGATCTGGTATTACCCGATATCACGTATTTACTAGAAAACAAAGACCGTGTTCGTGCGATTTTCTTAACACACGGCCATGAAGACCATATCGGCGGAATTCCTTATTTCTTGAAACAGATTCAAGTCCCGATTTATGGTACGCGCTTGACTTTAGGCATCGTGGAGATGAAATTGCAAGAACATCAAATTAGTCTCCATCCTAAGTCTCATCCCGTGGACCCGGGAGACACCATTCGCGTCGGAAGCTTTTCCGTTGAATTTTTCCGTGTTAACCATTCAATTCCGGATGCGACCGGTCTCATTATTCGAAATCCGGTTGGTACCATTGTTCATACTGGTGACTTCAAGTTTGACCACACCCCCGTCGATGGCCACGTTGCGGACTTTCATAAATTGGCGCAAGTGGGTTCAGAAGGGGTGTTATTGTTATTAGCGGACAGTACCAATGCGGAGAGGCCGGGCTATACACCTTCTGAAAAAACGGTAGGGAAGACCTTAGACCGGATTATTGAGCAAGCGACGGGGCGTGTCTTAGTATCCTCGTTTGCTTCGCAGGTTCACCGTATTCAACAGGTGGTGGAATCGGCCGTACGCCATGGCCGGCACGTAGCGGTTGTGGGTCGCAGTATGGAAAACGTTGTGCAAAAAGCGACTGAACTCCATTACCTCGACTTTCCCGAAGGCACCTGGATGTCTTTGGATAACATCTTGAAACAACCGGCCAACAAAACATTAATTTTGACAACGGGCTCTCAAGGAGAACCCATGTCGGCTTTGACTCGGATGTCAACATCAGACCATAAAAAGGTCGAAATCATGTCCGGGGATACGGTCATTATTTCAGCGACGGCGATCCCTGGTAATGAGAAAATGGTCGCACGGACAGTGAATAACTTGTACCGTCTTGGAGCCGAGGTGTATTATGGGCCCAATATTGGGATTCATGTATCCGGTCATGCTTGCCAAGAAGAGCTGAAACTCATGTTGAACTTGGTCAAGCCGAAATTCTTTATTCCGGTACACGGAGAATATCGTCATCTTGTGCATCATGCGCAGCTTGCCCGTGAAGTGGGTATTGACCCATCTCATGTCCTTATTGGAGAAAATGGGACGGTTTTTGAGTTAACTAAAGATTCAGCTCAAATAGTGGGGCAGGTTCCTGCCGGCAAAGTCCTAGTTGACGGCTTTGGCGTGGGTGATGTAGGCAATATTGTCCTGCGTGATCGCAAACAACTATCCAACGACGGGATATTAATTGTGGTCGTGGGAATGGATGCCCAATCTGGTCTCCTCGTTTCAGGACCCGATATTGTTTCCCGTGGATTTGTTTATGTCAGAGAATCCGAAGCCCTACTTGATGAAGCCAGGTCGCGGGTTAAATCAGCTTTAACGGCGATGGAAGGTGGCAATCTCAGCGAATGGTCGGCCATTAAAGCACTCGTGCGAGATACATTAGGACGGTTTTTGTGGGACCGGACCAAACGGCGTCCCATGATTTTGCCCATAATCATGGAAGTCTAAGACTATTTTTCTTGACCCCCAGGATCGATTTTTCCGTTGATGGAACGGATCCTGGGGGTCAATTGTCTGTTAACACCCGCTTTTTCTCGTTATTGCGGCTGGTCAGGAAATCTATTTTTTTGAATCTCGGGGAATTACAAGGACTGGGCGGAAGGATCAGGAGATACCGAAATGATTAATTCGGTATGAGGACCTAATAATAAGGCGTGTACCCGAATTTGGTACAGACGCGTGCCAATGACAATAATGCGGTTGTTGAACAAATGATAAATTACGGGTAACTTCAAATATTGCAGGGATAGCCCAAGAAGCGCTTGTGTATAAGGAGCCATCGCTTCAATCACGTCGTCTTTGGGTACCGGACTCTTGAGAATGTTTACAGCAATATCTTGGATATACAGTTGCGTTTCCGATTTGCGATTGATGGTTCCTAATTCATTTTTTAATTGGTTCGCCTCCTTCTTCCAGTAATTAGCTTCCATATGCCATTTTTCCAAGGCGGATGCTGTCTGCATCCTTTCCTGGGCGGTCACACCTTGCATCAAAGACAGGCCGGTTAAAAGGCCTAAAGTAAATGCTGACCAATACCCTAATCGTACAATCTTCATGGCTTTCCAAGCTGGCTTAATAGCCAATATCCACTTTGTGCTCCGAAATAAGCCATAGTAATAGCCAGGCCATCCCGCAAGATGGATGGAATGGCCCGTGCAGACAATCCCCGTTCCAGATTTTCCAACGCCGTCAGTGTTCCACCAATAGCGATGGCAACCGCCCAGATGCGTATACGGTAAGCGGTGCTAGCAGGATCTTGAGCGCCTTTTCCTGCCATCCACAGGCCCAAAGCGCCTAACAAACCGCCTCCTAAAGTTACACCCAATGCGAGGAAATATGGGGGAACGCCGACACGAATGAGTTTTGTCACATATTGGATAATATCAGGCCAAATTTGTGTCAAGGTTGCCCACCGCATCTTCGCCACCTCTTTAGTACAAGATTATGTTGTCGGTGAGGATCTATCCCTAGGTTTGGGAAAATTTAGTCACCATTTGATCTCGGGGATTGATGGCCCCAAGACACAGTATCTGTTGTGAATCGGAGCTTGGTTCATGGTTCGTGACTTACGGGTGATCATCGCTTGTATTGCGCCCGTTTATACCTGGGGTTCCCATGCTCAAACACTGATGCTCATTGTACGCCCAAATGGCCTAAAGTCTTGTGATGGCGAACCGTTTGGAGAAAACGTCGACCACAAAACGATTTTGAGAGGAAAAGAATTTTGGGACCGTATGAAAGCCTTGGTTTGTCAAACACTACGAATGAAGGAGGGTAATGCGATTGCGACATTCCAGTTATCAGATTAGTGAAGAGGCAGAGGAACCGCAGGTGACAGAGCCAGCCAAGAAAAGGCGACAAGATCCCACCGAAAATATTCAGGAATTGGGTACAACTAAAGTGCCGACGGCTAAGTCCCGAATCCACACGATGGTGATCATTGGTCAAATTGAAGGGCATGTCGTGCTGCCTTCGCAAAATAAGACCACAAAATATGAACATGTGATTCCCCAATTAGTAGCCATTGAAGAAAGCAAGGATATCAAAGGTCTTCTCTTAATTTTAAACACGGTCGGTGGTGACGTGGAGGCTGGTCTGGCACTTGCGGAGATGATTGCCAGTCTCTCGAAGCCGTCGGTGTCTTTGGTTTTAGGGGGTGGGCATTCCATTGGCGTGCCCGTTTCGGTGGCAACGACTTACAGTTTCATTGCTCCCACGGCAACCATGACAATTCATCCTATACGCATGAATGGGTTGGTCATCGGCGTGCCACAAACCTATGAGTATTTGGACAAAATGCAAGATCGGGTGGTGAATTTCGTCACCAACCATTCGCACATTTCGGAGAGCCATTTCCGGGAACTCATGTTTCGCACGGGCGAATTGGCTCGGGATATTGGCACCGTTTTGGTGGGCAAAGATGCTGTGGATGCAGGATTAATCGATGAAGTGGGAGGAATCGACCAGGCTCTTCGCCATCTTAACATGCTTATTGACGCGAAAAATTCCCGATCTGTTCGTAAGGCGCGGACGGAAAAAAAGGATGACAAGGACAAAACCGAAAAACCAGACAAACGGGAGGTTCACTAATTTCGATGTTATATACTCCTTTAGCAATGGAAGACATTTTTTCTTCCCACGCGGAAACGCCTTGGATGGGGGAATGGTGGATTGATGGGCGACTTTGCCTCGTGCGTCGTGATGCTGACGGTTATGTGCGGTTGGAACGGCTATTGTCGTCCGATCCGCAAGACTTTTTAGATAGTCGATTTCAACCGAATCGCATTGTCGCTACCATTTTGTTTTGACCAACTGCGACAATTATAGAAGATGGTGGACCTCATAGCGTTCACCATTCTTAGATATGGCTTGACTAAAAAATTTTCCGCCATACGGCATATTTTTGTCTCTTTTCCGATAGGCCATTACAAGGGAGGAGGAGACAGGCGTGTGGCGGATAATGATCCTGGGATTAGTACAAGGACTCACCGAGTTTTTACCCGTAAGTTCTTCAGGTCATCTCATCGTTTTGCGGACATTCTTTGGCTTATCGTCTCACGGGGCCGAGATGGAAGTAGCGTTGCATGTGGGCACCTTATTAGCGATTCTCGTAGGATACCGCAATGATTTATTGGAGCTTCTCAAGGGACTGATGAATAAGAAAAAGTGGGCGCGTCGCACGACGGCACTGGTCATTGTCGCCACAATACCGGCCGTCTTAATAGGTTATGCGCTAGAAGACTGGATTAGCCAGTGGTTTTTTCCGCTAGCCGTGGGTGCGGGATGGTTAATGACGACAGCGGCATTATGGCTCACGCCGCCAGCCACTTATGGCGAAAAACGTATTACCAGTCTGACATGGGTGAGTGCTCTCGTTATCGGTATTGCGCAAAGTGTGGCTTTATGGCCAGGTCTATCCCGCTCTGGTACGACAATTTTTGCGGGCCGTGTCTTAGGCTTGGCACCTCAAGAAGCCGCCCGTTTTTCGTTTTACATGGCGATTCCCGTGACTTTAGGTGCTAGTGTATTAACCTTGGCACCAGGGAACCATCTCCTATCTGGGGGATCACAGGGGGCTATTGTTTTCGGTATGGGAATGGCTGCCATAAGCGGGATTTTTGCGATAGAATGGGTTAAGCATGCGCTCGCGACAACGCGTTTATGGCGGCGGTTTGGATGGTATACGTTGATTTTAGGGGTCGCAACTTTTTGGTTAGGAGGATTTTGAATGTTTTCCGTGCTCAAACAAATTTCCAAGGACATGCGTCGTGAGATTGGCGGCATCCTGTTGGTAGCCTTGGGATTGTTGGGCTATTTATCTCTGATATTTCCGCATTCGGGCCGATTAACGAGGGATTTGGCACACGGCTTGAGTTTTAGCTTTGGCGTGCTAGGGTGGACGATCCCGGCCTTCGTTCTCGTTGCGGGGGCGTTGCGTTTATTAAATCGGCCATCTTTTACCGGCCACCGGCGGGGCTGGGGTGCGGTGTTAATGTTTTTAGGCCTTTTTATTTTAATGCCTTTGGTAGACAAGCCTATTGCAGGTTTTGTATCGACATGGCTTGAAGAAAAACTCGCGCAGGCTATTGCTCCAGGTGGGGCGTTCTTGTTTTCCGTGGTGTTACTGGTGATTGGTCTCATGCTGTATACGGGTGCTAGTGCCTTAACCTTGGGGACGGGGATTGCTCGATTTCTTCGTAGCTTATTAGAATTTGTATACCGCGCCATATACGCCATTTACTCGGCGCTTCGTGACTGGATTTATCCTCCAGAAGAAGAGAGCCCTACGCCCATTGTCAAGCCGAAGGCACCGAAAATGAAACCGGTTCCAAGAAACTCGCAGGCCGAGAGGGTATCCAACTCGCCAGATATTCGGGGATCTTCACACAGTACCTGGGAGGACGTTCCCGAAATAGATAAGGCGGGTGCCGATACACCGGTGGTGACGAGTGTGCCCAAAACTATAGCGCCCGTTTATGCCATGAATTATCTGCCGCCCCCATTGAGTTTGTTAGCGGCTCCCGATCTTCATAAAGGAGGTCGGCGCGGGCAAAGTGCCAAGGAGCGGGCAGATATTTTAGTCAATGCGTTACGACAATTTGGTATTGATGTCACTTTGGGTGAGGTGAGTCAGGGACCGACAATAACGCGGTTTGAAATCATTCCGCCTCCCGGAGTCAAAGTGTCTCGTATTGTGAATTTAGCCGATGATATTGCCTTATCGTTAGCGGCTACCGGAGTGCGAATTGAGGCTCCGATTCCCGGCAAGTCTGCGATTGGCATTGAAGTGCCAAATGATGAAGTGACCCCTGTATTATTACGGGAAGTGCTAGAAAGTGATCAATTTGCTCAATCCCCTTCTCCCTTGTCGGTCGGATTAGGCCGGGACGTCGCAGGTGCTCCCATTGTAACCGGACTGGATCAGATGCCTCACCTATTGGTCGCTGGGGCAACAGGGTCGGGCAAAAGTGTCCTGATTAACGTGTTAATTACGAGTCTGTTATTTCGGGCGAGCCCTGATGTCGTCCGACTGTTGTTGATTGACCCGAAGGTTGTTGAATTATCCATCTACAATGGCATTCCCCATTTGCTGAGTCCTGTGGTCACCGAACCCAAAAAAGCTGCGGGCGCCCTACGCTGGGCAGTGGCAGAAATGGAACGGCGGTACCGATTGTTTGCCGAAGCAGGGGTACGCGATGTCAGCCGCTATAACCAAATGGCCGAGGAAAGACTTCCGTTGATCGTCGTGATTATCGATGAATTGGCAGACCTCATGATGGTCGCTCCTCAAGATGTGGAAGAATCCATTGCGCGGTTAGCGCAAATGGCTCGTGCCGCGGGCATTCACTTGGTCGTGGCCACCCAAAGACCTTCTGTGGATGTTATCACCGGGACGATTAAGGCCAATATTCCTTCGCGTATTGCTTTTGCGGTATCAAGCCAAGTGGATTCACGCACGATTCTAGATTCGGCGGGCGCAGAAAAGCTGTTGGGACGTGGGGATATGCTTTTTCACCCGGTAGGAGCTGCCAAACCGCAGCGTATCCAGGGCGCTTTTATTCGGGAAAAGGAAATTGAAGAAATTGTTGCCTTTGTTATCGACCATGCCCAACCACAAGGGTCTGTGGAGGCCGTTGAATTTCAAGAAGCAGGAGACACGGCCAAGCCTCTTATGCAAGAGACCGACCCCTTGTTTCCCGAGGCGGTCAAAATCGTCGTCGAAAGTGGACAGGCTTCCACCTCAATGCTTCAACGTCGGCTTCGGGTAGGATATACACGAGCAGCGCGGTTGATTGATGCGATGGAGGAACGTGGCTATATCGGTCCATCAGATGGGGCTAAAGCCCGGGAAGTTCGCATTACGATGTCTGAGTATCACAAGGTGTTTGTGGATGAATCTCCTTCAGCGTGATGGGGTTTTTTATTCTTTGCTGAGAAGCATTCATACAGTTTCAAACCACGGGCAATAAAGCCGGACACCTTATAATAGGACGGCGCTAGAGTCAAATGGCCAGCCATTATGATATGAGAAAAGACATTTGTTTGTTCATGATGAGAATCCTTTTAGCCCATGGCGCACAATGAACGCGCTTGGGCCGAGGATTCACGTGGAATACATAGGTCTGGGAGTCATGATTGAGCATAGATGTCTTAATGGGGAAGGCTCACATGCTCCTAATGAGTTTAATTTCAAGACCTCGTATTTACCGTAAACCCTTGTAGTTTTCCGATGTTAGCAATTTCTTCTTTTGTCATGCCGCTAACATTTAAAATGAATTGTCCGGCAATCCGGTCACTAGCATTCGGTGCCAGAGATTTGTTTACCGGAATGAGTGGGGTACCGGAAATGATATGACTTTGTAGTATCGGAGCTATGTTGGCTTTTACACTGGTGACAAACACTGTATGATTTGTATCATTCCAAATGGTTGCTGAAAAAGACATTTTTTGTTTGCTCAAACTTGTATTCCTGGAGTTTACAGCGCCAATTGCTATGGTCCAGGTGCTGACACTCACTGTCTTCTGAGAATTTGGGTGGATGAATGCTTTCGTATGATGTAACAACATGATTCCCGAGAATATCGCCAGAACACCAAGCAATACCGACTTTTTCACCAAATTATCCTCCTGCTATAGAATATTGAGACATTTGAACTGAATGTTTGGGGATTGATTAACGGCATCTATGACCATGATGATGTCGATGAGTGAAACTTCTTCATTATGGACGAACTTATGCTATGCATCTGAATTATGCATCTAAATATTGAAAGTTCTAGAAGCCGGAGATGTTGTCAATTACACAATTTATCGAAAGGCAACCCATTTAGATTTTTCTATATATTATTATGGATCAAGAGTCTGTGTTTATCATGCGTAATCTATGCGGATTTTGAGATAGATTGGCGGCACTCGTGATATCTAGAAATCCTAAGGTACGTCCTCAATTCGTTGTGAAAGAACTTTTTTGCGCCGCCATTGCAAAATTGATAAGCATGAGGCGACTCAACGACCGAAACTGGCGAAAGAACCGTTAGAATTAATTCGTAAAGCTGCACAAGGGTTTCCGGTTCGTGGTAACGAACAGAATCCTCTGGGCTCTAATGGGTGCCGCAGCCAGTTTTATTTTGTAGGTTAGCATCGCTCGATAACTTGGGGAAAGCGATGAACCGCGACATAATGGTCCCTAATGGCAGTCCTAAGCTATAGTGATGCTAGGGAAGGCGTCACAGTTTGAGAATTTTAAAAAGCCGGTGAGTGAAGAGATGAGATAAGCCGATATTATCGTTAACGGCTTGAAGGGAACCAAGTCAACTATCCTCTGTTACTATCGAGTGATGTGATAATGCTTATGTAGGTTTCTAATATAATTGGGATAATATCCCCTTCACCAATGTCAACTTGAAAATCACAAATTCGAGGTTTGAGGTTCAACAGTGCCCCAACTGAACCAACGGGTTAAAGAACATTCATAGGAACCTTCTCCGCGCTGATGTGTTGATGAGCGTCATTTCAAAGATGTTGGATGATCCCAAATTGATAGGATTATTCTAGGCTGACCACATGGTTCCATGCGTTGTATAAATTGGGGAATTTGCAGTAACGTGCATATTGTCTATTGTAAATGATCGTAAAGGGGAGATAGAGATTATCAAAGGTGAATATTATGATGATGGAATACTTACCGGAAACTCCTCGTGAGATAATCCCAATATATGGGAGGGTAAGCCCAATCCTGTATATCCTTTTAATTGGGCGGCTTGTTCGGGATTCACGATGGTACGGCCTGATGTGAGATTGATCGCCTCGTAGGCGGCCGCGGATGGTGTGCCCAATACGACCCAAGAACCAGTAAAGTTTAAGACATTAAACACGGGAGCAGGCCCCGGACCAAAAAATACCGGATGATGATTATAGTTGATACCAACAAATAATCCTGCAGAATTTTGGTAAAAGTCTAACACAAATGGGTGGGTCTTTAGCAATCCCGTGAAACTTTCGACGAGTGTAAAGTGGGATGGGGAAAAGACCACATGACTCGGTGGTGAACTGACAAAGCCGTTGGGTACGGCTTGCGGGCCTTGCGATCCCACGACGCGCTGAGTTATAGTGCCCGAAAATGGGGGGAGACTTTGGTGAATCGGCCCCGGCGAAGGAGACGGAGTCGCCGTTGTCGCCGAGGATGATGTCGAGCTATTCACGCCACGGCGAGAATTATATGTTGAAGGGGTATGAGACGGGCTTGCGACCGATGAGGCTGACTGGGACCGGAATGATGACTGGGAATGGTGCGGAGATGGGGGGGCGGAAAGTTGCACGGCAGTCCCGCAGCCAGCTAAGACGGTGCCACTGAATATCATCCCGAATGTACGCAGGAAACGTGTTGTCATGTGTATATTCTCTCCCTATTGGATAACTATGTCATATCTTCCAACACTTAAACGCTAAAAACTCGATCCCGGTTACGAAAAATGGCATGGTATTTTGTGGTGCAATTGGCCAAGGTGCTGTACTATCCTGGCGATCGGACAGATTCGCTGTGTAGGCAGAAGGTACGAGGCGTCAATGGCTTCTAATTCTCCTTGTGGCATCTCCTGGCACACCCGTCGAGAATCCTTACTCGGACGGCGGTCGGAGCTTTTAGTGAGTAGGACGCTTAAGCCTAATGGATCGGTTCGGGGAGCTGTTTTGAGAATAATCTCAACAAGACATTCTCACCGCGAATTCGCCAACCGCGACTTTTTCAAGCAACGAAGAAGATATTGTCATTGCACTGTTGGGTGGACCATGGGTTACCGAGCAAATCCATATGCGTGTGACAACCGCTGCGGAGGGAGTATTAGATTGAAATACCTGCCTGATGCCTTAGGTTTATCGTCATGTGCTCGTGTATGGGGGCGGTGGCCGGAATTTTTCTGATGTTCCACGCAGTTCACGAAAGATCATATTCCTGAGAAGTAGGGTCATTTACGCATCTGGAGCTTAAGTATCTCTCGCGTCCCTTGAAGAATGCTGCCGATGGGCTAGTTCGAATTTTCTTTTATCAGAGGGACAAGGGCCGGCTAACCAAATCATCAATTTCCGCGAAAAGGGGATTTATACCAAATCACGCCAGCGATGGATACCCAAAAATATTTTCTCGGGGCCCGTCATGGACTTCTTTATGACGCATAGGATACTTACTACCTTACTACCTAGCCGGTCAAGGAGGCGTCCATGGACTTGCGGTCTTTCCATATTGACTGGGATCTGGAACGTCAAGGTGCGTTGGACCAAGCTCGTCATCAACGACGATTGCGGGAGGCCATTAAAGCGCAACTGTCTGAAATTATCACCGAAGAACAGATAATCACGGCGCAAGGTGGAAAAATTCTCAAAATTCCTATCAAAACGCTGGAACACTATCGGTTTCGCTTTAATCCTCATCAGGGAGTAGATGTTGGGCAGACCGGTAGCCCATTGCAAGGAGACATCTCCCTGACGATGCCATCTTCGCCTAAATCGCAAGGAGAGAATCCTGGATGTCAGGACATTCCAGGACTGGACTATTATGAAGTAGACGTATCGATTGACGAAATTGATGACGTCTTATTTAGCCAGCTGGGCTTACCCGATTTACAAGCTAAGCCAGTGCGAACGAGTGCCGCATGTCAACCTCAATTTAAGGACGTTCGGGACCGTGGTTTGATGGCCAATTTAGATAAACGGCGTAGCTTACAGCAAAATCTTCTGCGTCATGCCCGAGTAGGGCAACCTCAAATTGGACCATGGACATCGCACGATTTAAGGTTTAGAACGTGGCAGATGGATCCGGAACCGACACATAATGCGGTGGTTATCGCCATGCGAGACATTTCCGGGTCTATGGGCGATTTAAAAAAAAGAGTGGCTCGCACTTTTGCTGCATGGATGCTCAAATTTCTCCGATCTCGCTATGAATCGGTAGAAGAGGTTTTTATTGTTCATCATACGGAGGCCCGTGAGGTGGCCCAGGAAGACTTTTTTGCCTTAGGCGAAAGTGGCGGGACGAAGGTGTCATCGGCCTACGCATTGTGTCAGCATGTAATAGAAACACAATATCCCGCGGAACAATGGAATATTTATGCTGTGCATTTTTCCGATGGAGACAATTGGTCGGAAACAGATAATCAAAGAGCCCGCGACTACCTCGAGCACATATTACCGGGAGTTAATCTATTTGGCTATGCGGAAATTCGTGAGGGCTCTTATCCCAGTACCCTCATGAATCAGTTTCGCCATATTGAACATCCCCACTTTAAGACGGTTATGTTGTCACATCTTAAGGACGTTTACCCTGCCTTGCTTCATTTTTTCCCATTGTCTCAGGAGGCTTGATATGGAGCGTGTCTATCCTCGGGATGAGGACATACAAAAACTTGCTCGCGATGCCGGCCTCGATCCGTTGCCTGTGTGTTTTGAAGACGTGCCCCCATCGGTCTTGTACGAATATGCCGCCTATTTGTTACCCGGACGATTTTCTCACTGGTCGTTTGGAAAGCACTATCACATGCTCAAGACATCCTATGAATACGGCTTTAGTAAGATTTATGAACTCGTTTTGGATACCTATCCTGCTTATGCATTCGTATTGGCACATAATTCACCTTTAGAAAATCTCATGGTTCGTTGCCATGTTATGGGTCATGCTGACTTTTTTGGCAACAATTTTCTGTTCCAAACTGATAAAAAACATATTTTAATGATCGTTCGCGCCCATGCACGAAGAATCCGCCACTATGAGTGTCTTTATGGCGTCGATGTGGTTGAACGGTTCTTAGATGCCGTGTTATCCATCGCGGATCATGTTGCCTATTCTATTCCTGAGTTTGGTTCTGCACGCCTTTGGCGGTCGGAGCATCATGATTTTGACCCGGAGGATATTCTGGGCTTTATTTCACACCATAGTCCCGTATTGCAAGGTTGGCAACGGGATATTACTTCGATGGTCGCCATGGAAATGGCGTACTTCTGGCCGCACAGGCGCACCAAGATCATCAATGAAGGATGGGCCGCATTATGGCATGAGTACTTAATGCAGCACATGGATCTGGATGAGGCAGATTACTGGGATTTTGCGCGCTTGCATGCACAGATTCTTTCCCCGAACCGCCAGCAAATCAATCCCTATGCGCTGGGTTATGCCATTTTTCAAGGGATTGTGCGTAGGAAAGGGATGCATGAGGCGTTTATGGTGCGGAAAATTCATGATGATATGAGCTTGATCCGGAACTATTTAACTCCTGACATTGCACAAGATCTCGGATTATTTATTTATGAAAAGAAAGACGGGATGGTCCGCGAAATTGGACGCGATTTTAAGGACATTCGCCAATACCTATTGCAACGTCTTACCCACGGGGGACTTCCTTTAATTCATGTACAAGATGGAGATTTTCATCACCGGGGCGAGCTCTATTTGTATCATGTGCATGACGGGCAAGACCTTGATCTCCTGTACGCGGAAAGAACGTTAGCCTACGTGTATCAGTTGTGGGGTCGGCCCATTTTTCTCGAAACACTTCACGACGAACGCCGGGTTATATTGCAATACGACGGGATGGTACATACCCGACTAATGAGTTAGTGCAAGCATAGCGGAGGCGAAATCATGGATTTATGGGAACGTATACGGGAATATCAACACAGAGAACAGCAACTGAGCTGGCACGGCACTTTTCGAGAATATTTTGAACGAGTCCTTCAAGACCCGCGGTTGTGTCGGTTGTCTCACGCCCGTATTTATGACATGATTGCCGACCAAGGAATCGATAGCGATGACATGGGCCACAAGCATTACCGGTTTTTTACAGGGGAATTATTCGGGTTGCAGGAGGCATTGGATCAACTTGTTGAATATTTTCAATCGGCAGCTCAACGTTTAGAAGTACGCAAGAGAATTTTGCTGCTTATGGGTCCCGTGGGTGGAGGCAAATCGACCGTGGTCACATTATTAAAACGCGGTCTAGAGCGGTATTCACGGACCAATCAGGGCGCTTTATATGGCTTAGAAGGATGTCCAATGCATGAAGAACCGCTACATTTAATTCCGTCAACACTGCGGGAGGAGATTGCCCAGCATTACGGCATTTATATTGAAGGAGAACTCTGCCCAGTTTGTCGAACGCGGTTAAGGGAAGAATTTCGCGGGAACATTGAAGAATTTCCTGTGGAACGTGTGGTGCTTTCCGAAATGAATCGGCTGGGGATTGGTACTTTCTCGCCTAGTGATCCTAAAAGTCAAGATATCTCCGAATTAACTGGCAGTATCGATTTTGCGACGATTGGTCAATATGGATCCGAATCAGATCCTCGCGCGTACCGATTTGATGGCGAATTAAATATTGCCAACCGTGGTCTTATGGAATTTATTGAGATGCTCAAAGCCGATGAAAAATTTCTCTACGGCCTTTTGAGCCTGTCGCAAGAACAACAAATCAAAACTGGCCGTTATGCCATGATTTATGCTGATGAAGTATTGATTTCCCATACGAATGAAGCCGAATACCAACAGTTTATTCAAAACAAAAAAAATGAGGCCCTGCGTGACCGCATCATTTTAATTCGCATGCCCTATAATTTACGCGTATCTGATGAAATGAAAATTTACGATAAGTTAATCCGGGAATCAGCGCTTCATACGGTTCACATGGCTCCTCACACCCTGGAGGTTGCTGCTATGTTTGCCGTTTTGTCCCGGCTAAAAGAGTCTAAAAGGTCGGGTGTGAGTCTTTTAACGAAGTTGAAACTGTATGATGGCCAACTCGTCGACGGGTTTACCGAGACCGATATTAGAACCCTCAAACAGGAATGGCCTGATGAAGGCATGACGGGTCTTTCACCGAGATATGTCATCAATCGTCTGTCTCTTGCCCTCGTCAAAAGCACAGTGCCGTGTCTTAATCCCTTAGATGCATTGCGCGCCTTAAAAGATGGTCTAGGACAACATAGTGGGTTCAGCGCCGAAACCCGTGATTCTTTGCTGAATTTGATTTATGAAGTTCGCCGGGAATATGATGAGCTTGTCACGGCTGAGGTGCAAAAAGCGTTCATATATTCTTTTGAGGATACTGCCCAAATGCTATTAAACGCTTATCTCGACAACATTGACGCTTATGTGAACCATAGGAAGGTCATGGATGCGTTGACCGATGAGGAAATTGAACCGGATGAAATGTTAATGCGGTCCATCGAAGAACAAATTGGGGTGAGCGAAAACGCTAAACGGGCCTTTCGCGAAGAGATTTTAATACGCCTTTCCACCTTATCCCGCCGTGGTCAACACTTTGACTATCGATCTCACCCGGGTCTTCAGGCAGCGATTGAGGCCAAATTATTTACCGATCTTAAAGGCATTGTCAGAATCACGACATCCGCTAAAGCTGCGGATTTGGTTCAAGAGAAAAAACGAAACGAAGTCGCCGAACGGTTGATCGAATATCACGGGTATTGTTCCCATTGCAGTCATGCAGCCCTTCAATACGTCGGTACGTTACTAGGGCGATAAGAACCATCGACGTCCCGTTATTCGCTCTCATGACGAGGATCTGTCCCTTTTTCCCATAAGGACAATTGTTCTTCGTGGCGTCGTAACCAATCCAGGCATGCTACCGTAACGATGGAATTGATGGTCAGTCCCGTGCGTTGACTGGCTAATTCCAACCGGTGGTAGATCGTGCCAGCAAAACGAATGGTGGTTTGCTTGGTTTCACTCATCGGGGTACCTCCTTGGAATCCATAGTAATGGGTCTATCGTGTTATGGTGATTGGGTGATTGAGGCGATATAGAACGCAAATAAACCGTAATACGGTCTTGCCAATTGGGATGATCTTCCTGTAAAATTTTAGACTTGTGGGATTCAAATGGCATGAATCCTTCACAATCTGTCCCAAACGCCGATAAAAGGCACGGTTGTCGTGTACGGGCTAGGGATGACGGTATAGATTTGGGGTATGACACGCCAACCGGCTTCGAGTCTAAACCTTATCCAAAATAACAGACCAAGAAGATTGCGTCAAAACTCTGTTCCCCGCGTTAAATAGTTTGTTCCATCTCCATAAATGATGGCGATTTGGGAGAGCCAAGGAAGGGGCTTTTGACCGATGAAAAGGAGCCGACTAGTGCGGCTCCTTTGGACGGTTTTCGCCTCATTGTTCTCCCTGACTGTCAGAAGGAGCATTTAAGGGCTTGGCAGACTGTTGCATTTCTTGTTTTAATTTCGCTAGTTCTTCTTGTACTGCAGAGTCTTGGCTTGCTTTATTGAGTTGTTGGCGAATGGTATCGCTATTTGATTCGGGCAAGGCAGTAAGGTCGGGGGAAGATTCTAATTCGTCGAGGGCAGAAGCTTTGGCTTGCATGTGAGCAATTTTATCTTGGGCTCTTTGCAGAGCACCGGAAATATCTTCGGCATGCTGGGTAATACCATGAACGGTTTCTCCCACTTGTACTTCAGCCTTAGCGGCAGAATATTGAGCTTTCATCACTTCTTTTTGGGTGCGGAATGTTTCAATTTGTGTTTCTAGCTTTTGTTGTGCTGCCATTAGTTTATCTTGTTCCGCTTGGGTCTGTTGAATGTGAGTTTGAAGCTCCTGAATTTGTTGTTCCGTTGTGGCCTTTAGTGACAGGGCTTGCGTGGCTAAGTCATCACGACCGGCTTGAACCGCGTCTTTAGCATCTAACGCATACTGATTAGCTTTTTGTTGCAAGGCGGCGACTTGCATTTCGAGTTGTTTTTTGGCCGTAGCGACCTCAAGAATGTGCCGCCTGGTTTCTTGTAGGGCATCTTGCATCTTTTGATAAGAATATTCAATTGTCTCGGTGGGATCCTCAACGGAATCCAACACGCGATTGGCCTTCGAACCGAGAATGGTCTTGACCCGTTCTAATAATCCTGCCATATCGTATCCCTCCTCTGTGTTCTTAGCACTTAGTATAGCCGATGTGTTCTTGGCATGTTGGACAGATGGGGAAGGAATCCCATGAAAAGGGGGAAGTCCCGGATTGTGAGAATGGACAGGGGGGTATTTTCACAAAAAAGAACCCGAACACTGAGATTCAGTGCTCGGGTCTTAACACCTTAGGACGTTTATGAAACAGCAAAGGTTGTGGCGACTTTGGTGGTTCCGCCCCAAACAATTTGATAGGCCGAAGACGGGGCAACCATGATCGTAATAGTGCCACTAACCGCTGAGCCCGGCTGGATGTAACGCACCACGCTGGAAGGGCTAGAGGAATCGACCGGAAGCGGGAATAACGAGGAACTGGCGGTCAACGGCGCATGCATCACGTCATTATAGGAATACGTATATGCCGAGGCATGAAGCGGTTCGACACTAAAATCATTGAGAGCCAAGGGTATCAAGGCGGAGGTCGGATTATGAATCGTTACAGTTAAGGCGTAGACGTTCATGCTTTGGCCATTGACCGTCTCGTGCCCTTCTGCAATCACATGAGTGACGGCAATGGTCATTTCCGAGTAGACACCGGCTTGTGGAGGTGCTGGTGTACTCGGGATGGTCATCGTCATGTTATCCGAGGCCTGACTTGGCTTGGAGGATGTTGGCGTCGCCGATGTCGGTGCCGTGTTCCTTGATGATGGTGAAGGGCTCGTTGTTTTCTGGGCTGACGCGCCGCCGAATGTGGCACTCGAGGGGGCGGCCGATTGTTGCCCGCAACCTGCTAAAAGTCCGACAACACCGAGACTTAATCCAATGCTTAATAGGACGGAACGATAAGAACCCTGCATACGGTAAATTCTCCTTTTATGGCTTCCAGATTGACGTCAAAGACGTCAAAGTGCTCCAATAATTTGTCGTTTCAAACGGCAAACGCCATGAAGCTACCCCAGCCAAATGGTCCTGTAACGCTAATTTTAACAAATCGGCAAACGATCGGGAGGTTTGATCCCACCACTGGGTTTCACCAATGTGATATTGGCTGATGACTTGAGCCAGTACTTGTGCGGTTTGTGCATCGTATATCCCACTTTGTGCGTCTTTAACATGAAAGTCTTGTTGAAACATCGCGACCGCTCGGCTCGTTTCCGAATCATAATAGCCATTGGCCCACAACAAAGGCGGTGCCGGAAGATGATACGTGCTGGCATATTGTAACAAGGCCACATTTAAAATGGCCTGGAGATTAGCCACTGCAGGTGAGGACTGATTGACGTTATAGGATAAAGGAGCCGGGGGTGTTTGAGCCAAAGGTCCTGTAGTAAAAACAATGGCTTTTTCTGTGGCATCCCATAATGGCACGATGTTATGAGATTCAATATAGTTTTTGATGGTCCGATTGGATTCATAGGTATTCCCGGTATATCCCGAGTTGGTATAAGTCCACGAATGGCCATAAGGAGCGACTCCTAAAATAATTTGACTGGGGTTGACTCCCGTGGCCAATGCGTTGTGCACAATATTTTCGAGCCAGGGAAAACCTTGAGTCGGTCCAGCGGGCGTGGAACTGTTGTGTTCTGGATAAGCCATGATGTTAATCCAATTCACATAGGGAGCTAAGGCTTTATAATTATAAATCGTACTGGGATAGGGGCTCGCATAAACTGCAATCATCAGTTTCTTTCCCAGAGCATGTAGTGCGGTACCCAGCTGTTGAATGAATTGGGTATATTGCGTCGACGCGGCACTTACGCTCAAATTACCCGATCCTTGGCTTTCAAAATCAATGGTGAGCCCATCATAATCATTTTTTTGAACAATTGCTACGAGTTGCTGTACAAGTTGTTTTTGTTCGGCCGGAGTCGTAATGGGGCCCGATGAGGGATTATAGTAAATTCCTACGGAAGGCATCACTAAAACGCCTTGATTATGCGCAGCTTTGGTAACGACTTGGACGTTCTTTTCACCATTTATTGTGGGAATGGAACGAGTCCAATCGTTCACCATCCATCCTCGCTGGGAAGAAGGCTGCACAAAATACCATACTGGGTTAATGACCGATAAGGCGTTGGCATGTTGTAACAAATCCAAATAGGATGAGTTGGTTGGACCATTGGGTTCATTGTCCGCATAATATCCATATCCCATGGATAAGAATGCACTGAGAGGCGGGGTGGGAGACGACGAGGAGGGTGGCTGGCTCGGTGAGGGCGATGAGGAAGGATCGCCAGGGATGGTTGTAGAGCCCAAAGGCGGTCCCATAGTGTTTCCGCCAAAGTTTGACACATGAATAATTTCACTAAAATGATAGCCCAACTCATGAAAAATTGTGGGATTGGGAATATGGCGTAATGTTCCCTCTTCGTCGACATAAACTGCACGATGTCCGTCCAGTTGTAAAATCGTTCCAGTGGGATATTCGCGTAAGGGTTTTGTCATCGCTGATCCGATGGGATAGGGTAATTGAGAAACGATTTTGACATCAGACCAATGATAACCTAACTGGTGAAATAGGGTCGGAGAAATAATATGGGACAGTGTTCCATCTTCTACTTCGTAGACTTGCGGATGCCCCGATTGCCGGAGAACAGTTCCTGATGGCCAATAGCTGATGGGACGTGTAATCGTCGAGCCGACAGGCCAATTATTCATAAGCTGTGGAATAACATGAATAGCATTCCAATTCAAATCCATTTGATTAAACACTTGAGCGGTGGCGATAGGACGCAATATCCCATGAACAACCAAGTAGACTGTTGGTGCATTATACGTTTTTAACAGGGTTCCTGATGGATAAGGCACCACCATAGGCAATCCTAACGAGTCGCCGCTCAATGAGGATAGTGATTCGACATTTGCCCAGCTTCCTCCTAACGCAAAAAATGTGGCAGGGTTAGGGACATGATACAAGGTCTTATGCGATAAGACAAAAACTGGCATAGTATTGGCGAGTCGTACGTATTGAATGTGATTCAGGGAAAACGCCTTGGCGTCGTGGTTGTTGAGCAACGTCAATGATCCTGTGAAAAGCAGGGAAAGTCCTAAAAGAGTCGACACCTTAGAGCGTTTACGGTATCGGCGCGATTGGTAGTACTGCATGAACAACCTCCTAGTAGAAAAGCCACAGACAATTCGTAGATCTTGTCCACTGATATAGAGAACAAGACATATCCAAAGCATTCTGCATGGTCATCGATGACCATGACAATTTCTGTAAATATTTGCCGGAACTGTCATTTGTTCCTTTCATATAATTAGCGGTGGTTTGACGAATTCCTGCTTGTTCGGACAGGTTTAACGTCTTCAGTCTAATGACAATAAATGGAAATATTTATACCCTGCCAAGCGGCACAGCTCAAGTACGATAGGTTTTGCATGGGAATTGGGCTTAGATTGTGACGATAAAGTGATAGAGATAAGGCAACCCAAAACGCTGTGTAGCCAAAGACTCGTGGGAACTACTTACAGGGTGGTGATCAAGGGTCCTGGAGGATATTTTTATCCGCCGAGTTCAATATTTTATGTCTTCCAAAACTATCGCGGTAGCAATGGCGTAGACGTTCATTACGGTCAAGGGCAGGATCAGGCGAGTTCAGGTGTCGGACTAATGGGATTACTGCACGTATTATATAAACTTAGTACCGCAACCAGCATCGTGGCTCAGACTGTAGAATACGGAGAGCCGAACCGTTTTATAATAATATAAACTACAAAACCTGGTACTATAACCCGAACCCACCGATCGGCGATCCATATCGAGATGTTACAATTGTTGTAGGTGTTAATCCGTCGACAACGGCGGGAAAGATATCTCTTCTTGATGGCCTACCTCAAGGCGTTTTGACAGCCTACGCAGTCGGTTACAGTGGTTAAGTGCCGCTTTGGATAGCTTTTCCAAATCCCTATTACTGTGTGGGG